>CALWMT010000042.1 GCA_944382045.1 uncultured Enterocloster sp.
CCGTATCAGAATTACATAGACAGCCGGGAGCTGGACTTATATTCGTCCGTACTTCTGAAGATTCCAGCGCCCCGCCTTGTTGTGTTTTATAACGGACAGGAGAAAATGCGGGACGAGGAGGAGTGCATTCTGCGGTTGTCAGATGCCTATGAGAGGCCGGAGGAAGAGCCGGCCCTGGAGTGCATTGTGCGGGTGATAAACATTAATTACGGAAAGAACCGCCAAATGATGGAAAAGTGCCCCAAGCTTTTTGAATACGCCTATCTTGTGGCGAAAATCCGTGAGAACCAGGCAGCGGGAAAGACGCTGGAGGGAGCCATTGGGGAAGCGGTGAAGGACTGTCTGGCGCGGGGGTATCTGACAGAGCTGCTCACAAACTATCGTCGGGAGGTGATGGGGATGCTGCTATATGAATATGATGAGAAGAAGCACCTGCGGAACACGTATGAAGAAGGCCGGCAGGAAGGAAGACAAGAAGGCAGGCGGGAAGGCTTGCGGACAGGCGCTATGAAGGGGCGGCAAAAGAAGTCCTACGAAAGCGCCCGCAATATGTACCGCAGGGGCTTTCCTGTCCGCGACACAGCGGAGATTTTGGAGGAGAAGGAGGAGACTGTGGCCGCATGGTATCAAAAATGGAGGAGACAGGAGCGATGAACAAAGAGGAACATACGGGTGAAGCTGGCGTGCTGCCAGAAGAAATGGCGCAGGATCCGGAGGAGAACACGTACCAGGTTGTGGACGGGAAGGCGGTGATACCCGAGGGGACAGCGGCCATCGGTGAATATGCCTTTGCGGGATATTCTGTGAGAGGGGAGCTTCGGGAGGCCCTGCTGCCGGACGGCGTTGTCAGTATAGGCGCACACGCCTTTGACGGCTGCGAAAATCTCACGGAAATCAAGCTTCCGGAAGGGCTGACGAGCATTGGCTCCAGCGCATTTTCCGGCTGCAGAAGCCTTCGGACCCTTAAGATTCCCGCCGCGGTGCAGGCCATCGGGAAGAATGTTTTTAAATCCTGCGCCAGCTTAGACGAGATTGGGGTGGACGCGGGCAATCAAAAATACCAGGAGGCGGACGGCATGATTCTCACAAAGGCCGGAAAAAACGTGGTGGTCTGCAGAAAAGACAAAGAAACGTGCCGCATACCGGAGGGGGTCGTAAAAATAAATGCGGACGCATTTATGGACTGCAGGAGGCTGGAGGAAATTGTATTTCCGGAAAGTATGAAGGACATCGGCGAGCGCGCATTTATGAACTGCGAAAGCCTTGAGAGGGTGAAGCTGCCAAGGCGCGTGGAGGCTCTGAGAGGCAAGGCGTTTCTGGGCTGTGGAAGACTGCGGGAGGCTGAGTTTTTTGCAGCAGCTATGATCCTGGAAGCCCAGATCTTTGACAGCCCGGCGCTGCGCCAGGTTCGGTTTGCCGGTGAGAAGGTGTATGTAAGCCCCAAGGCATTCGAGGGGGAGACGTGCCGGAGGCTGCTGCGTCCTATGTAAAATACATTAGGTCCCAGAGGAAAAAGCTCTGGATGTACCCGGACATCCTCCGGTTTATGCTGGAGGAGAAGTATATCCCCGCAGGGGAGATAAGCGATTTTGTGGACGAGGCCGCGAGGCAGCAGAAGACAGAGCTTGCGGCTATGCTTTTGGAGTACCGGAAGAAAAATTTTTCTCAGGAGGAAGTGGATAAGGGATTTAAGCTGTAGAAAAAACGCCGCGGGCTGCGATCACTGGCCTGCGGCGTTTTAACGCTATGTATTGGGCTTCCCTGGCGGAGCTATTTGGTCCGCACGGGCGGCTCCCCTGAGACGGCTGCAGACGCCTTCACAGGGGGATTGGAGGACGGAAGGGGCTTTTGCGCCTTGCTTGTATTCTGCTCCTGGCTCTGTGTAAGCTCTGTATAGGAAATACGCCGTTTTGAGGCCTCCACGCGGTTTTCCAGCTTGGTCTTGAGACGGAGCTCCTCATTTGTCACATAGGCCTCCATGAGGGTCTCCCGCTGCATATGATAGCTGACATAGGTATCCCACAGATTTTTCGGTTTCGGCAGATCCTGCATGGAAGGATTGGTGCGGCGCAGTTCATCATATTCCCGCAGAATAGACTGCGAAGCGCTTCGGCGCAGGGTGGAGGCGAGTTCATCCAAATCTCCCTGGAAGACATCCTCCGGCTGATGGACAATGGGGGCATCCTCTGGCTCCTTTATGATTCTGGAGGCAAATGCGGACATATCCTGCAGGGCTTTCTTCTCATCCTGAGTCAGATAGGGGCTGTCCAGATAGGGACTGGCCAAATCCATGAACCGGCTGAGCTCCATCCGCACGAGATAAGGCTCTTCCGTCATGTCGTTCAGATAGAGATGAAGCCTTTCCGCCTGCGTCAGCCTGTCTGTGGTATCTCGGATCCGATCCAGCGTGTAATCAATATTCTGGAGTGCTTTCATAATATCCTCTGATTTTTCTGGGATCACCATATTGTCTAAGACGTCCCGCTCGGACGGAATGTTCAAATTCCGGCGCACCTGCCGCATCTCTGCCTCCAGCTCTATTTTTTCCAGCCATGCGTTTTCCTTGGCCAGCCGCACCTGCTCGGAAAGTGTGTTCTCCTGCTCCCTGTCAGCCAGTAAGGCCTCGTGGTGCCTTTCTGCGAGATGGGTGGCCTTCTGCGCATAATCCTGGTATACAGCGTTCGGATCCTCTGTATAAAGCCTGCTGTAAAGCGCAAGCTTTTGGTTATCCGCATTTTCGCCCTTATCGATCTCCTGCTGGATCCGTTCCCTTATTTTATCCTTGGAGACGCCGATGTACTTTCCGCATTCATCCAAGAGGGAGAGGGAGCTGTTCATCTGATCCTCGATTTCCTGCCGGCGCTTGAGGCTCTGCAGCCGAAATTCCTGGAGTGAAGCCTCCGATTTTTTAAATGCCTCCTGCATTTTATCCGTGAGTGCCAGGTATTCTGTGAATTCCGGAGATTCAAAAAGGGAGTTCAGATCATATCTCTGCAAAAGCCCGTCCTCTGATTCCTTGAGCATGTTCCGCAGATCATCTTTTGTGCGGCCCTTTTCCGCTTCTTTGGCTACGTACTCCCGAATCTGATTGTGGCGCTCCGCGCGCTTTCTGTCATCCGCCCAGAGCTGGAGGGCTTTTTCTCCCCGGGTCTTTCCGCCGAAGGTCCGCCACAGACTGTTGTGGCCGGCAATCTGCTGTGCATCCAGGGCAGACATATCGGGCTTTAGAGGAACAATCTCCGGTTTCAGGGTGCCGTCTGGGGTCTCAAAGAAGAGAACGCCCTCCACCCTGTGCTCCCCGCTGAGCATTGCGGCCATCGAAAGGGCATCCACATCCCGGCTCGAAAGGGTGTCCTTATGCAGGTGCTGGGCGAAGAATTCCTTTGCGGGCACCCCGTCCACCATAATCATGGGCGTATTGCTTATATGAAGGAGATCCCGCTTCTCTTTTTGCGGATTGCTTCCCAATAAGGAATTGCGCATGATTCCAAATGCATCCGCCATCGCACGCTGGCATTGGGGAGATACCGTCTTTCCCTCCAGCAGCAGATGGCCGCCATAGAGCGCCTCCGCAGTGGGCAGAGGGAAGCGGATATCAGGCGCTGCCGCTGTCCCAGTTAAAGCTGCTGCGCTGAGACGATAAATCTGCAGGGGAATTTCCGGATGGTTTGCATCCAGGTTCGGCTGCACCGCTGAGCGGCTGATGGGGTTAAAATTCTGGTCAAGGCCATTTTCATAGAGAATGCCCGACACATAGGTGCTCATCTGTATCAGGGTTTCCAGCTTCAAATCAAAGATCTCCCGTGTGGTGCCTGCGGGATAGCGGTCCTCAAAATATCCGGGATTCTCCCGGAGCTTCATCACAAAGGACTGCGTCTTGTTCATGAAGGAGAGCAGGCGGACGACATCTTCTTCGCTATGGGAAAGCCGGCCGTCAGACGGCTGACTGGCATCTGCGGGGCTCTTTTTCTCAGCGAGGCAGGACAGATCCAGCGATAGGACGTCAAAGGAGTCGAACGCATCGAAGAATCGGTCAAGGACACGGTAGCGGTCCCGCACATCGGAGCTGAAATATTGGTGATAGGTCTCATTGGCGGCATCCCTGATCTGCTCATTTGTCATTCCCTCTGTTAGGGGGACCAGCCACAGCATGTCCCGATAATCGCCGTTCAGCAGTGATGCTGCTGCCTGTCCGCTTTCCTGCAGGCGGGAAAGCTCTTGGCTGGCCGTATCTTCCCGGCTCCGTATGCCCTCCAGGGCAGTCCGCATGGCCGGGGACATGGCTGGAGTCATGGAAAAGGTATCAGGAAACTTTTGGGAGTTGACGCTTCTGTTCCATATATCTCTGGCCTTCGCCTGGATGGTTCTTGTTCGCAGCGCTTTTGCCGCATCCTCCGATAGGGACTTCTGTTCCTTCAGCCGATTGCTCCAAACGGCCTTCTCTTCGCTGGTCAGAGAAAAACCGCCTGCCGCATCCTTCGGGGATTTCGCGGACTCTATAAACTGCAGGGCCTTTTCGTATATAGACGGGAGCCTTTGCAAATGCTCCAGCTCCTGGAACGCCGCATTAAAATCATCGCGCTTCATTGTCCATATGCTTTCGGGGGCGGACGGTGTCTGTTCCTTTCGCAGCATTTCCTGGATATAGGCATCGTTCTGTTCACCGGAGGGCAGAAGCATCCGGCGGAAGCGGGCCTTTTCCTCGGCTGGCACGAAATGATTGAAAACATATGCAGGCATCTGCCTTTCAACATATTCCTGCTCCTCAGCCGCGCTCTGCAGACGGTGTCTGGGTTCTGATCCAAAACTGGCAAAGAGATGAGAAGGTCCTCCGTTTGGCTGTGCGGGCTTTCCATTTTCAATATTTGTGCTCAAATCTCTTAGGAAGTCCTTTTGTGTATCAAAAAATGCGGGATCAGAGCCGCTGCCACAAACAAACGCTCTAAGATCGCCAGATATTGATCCAAACAGCGAATTTGGGCGGCAGAAATAATGGTAAAGGTGGTTCAATGCCTCAATATCAGAATCGGAAAAGTGCTCCATCACTTCCCAGCCAAGGGCGTTTCCATTGAGAGAAGACATATTTGCTTTTCTAAAGGACTGACGCAATGGATTTCCGGACAAAAAGGAAAACGCAGGGTGTGTATTCTGTATGATCTGCTGATATGTCCTAGTAAAGTAGGAACCAATGAAAGCGGGCAGAGCCATGCCGGCCTGGCTCTGCAGCAGCTCCTCGTAGGAGGCTTTCGTAATGGTCTGTCCCAAATGGGCTTCCAGCTCGCTTTTTATATTAAAATTCTGCCAGCCCTTTGTGCCGTTGGCGAGAAACTCCGCTAGATAATGCGGATCCTTATACCGCGCCATGAATTCTGTGCCGATTTGGTGCTGCCGCTCCCGAATTTGGGCTAAACGGGAAAGGCGCTCCTGGGATAATTCCAGGCGTCCGGATTCGAGAGATTCGGGAACGTCCAATGTCAGAACTCCTTTATCATCGGTTTGCAGGAAAGCGGCAAGAGTGATATCGCATTGGGTATAGCCCTCCCCAATCAGGATGCCGTCCACCAGTCCTGTAAAGCCGGTGGGACGCTGCTTCACCATGATATTCATATTACTCAGAAAGCGGTCCATCGCATTGGCTTCCGGAGAGGTATAAGCGGTTCCAAAGATCTGTTCAAAGCGCTTATGATCATAGTCATTTGAGGTGACGCCTAAGGTTCGCCAATCATCATAGAGCTGCTCTGGGGTTACAGTCTCATTCTGTAGTATTCCAAACATGTGGTCCTCCTTTTCCTTGTGTGAGAATCATTCTTTCGATGAATCCATTTTACAAAATGAATCGGGACATTTCAAGAAATTGGCAGAATACGTGTCTTTTTGGCAAAACTATTTCACTCGGCCTTTGCGGCAGATGATTTTGTAAAGTATGCTTGACATTAAGGCGAAATGCTGTATAATAGAAACATGGAAAGTATACTTTACATGGCTCCGTCATGCAGGGAATGGAGTGAGCGTTAAGCTGCAGAGCTGAGATTTGGGAAGGAGGTCCGCTTGAAAAATCGGCTGGAAGAGATACGGAAGCAGAGGGGAATTAAGCAGGAGGAGCTGGCGGACGCGATGAAGGTGTCGAGACAGACCATCAGCTCCCTGGAAAATGGAAGATACAATCCTTCTGTGATACTTGCCATCAAGCTGGCAAGGTACTTTGGGATGCATGTGGAAGATATTTTTTTATACGAGGAGGAGCAGGATGAAAAATAATAAGCTGTTTGTCATTTCGATTGCGGAGATTGCGGCGGGCATCGTGATTGACCTGCTGGCGTTTGCGGGGGTGGTAAGGGATACGAGCGTATTTGCCGGTATAGGCTCGGGCATACTGGCGGTTGGCCTGGCGCAGCTTCTGAGGGCAGTCCGCATGGAGGCGAATCCAGCATACAAAAAGCGGATGGAGACTGCGGCAAGGGATGAGCGGTACGCCTTTATATCCATGAAGGCCAAGGAGGCCGCCTTTGGCATCTATCTCGTCATCACTGCAGTGCTCTGCATGGCCTGTATGCTTATGGGGTACAGGGAGCAGGGGACGCTGGCTGGCATGTCCATCTGTCTGTTAGTACTTCTCTATGCGGTGCTGTTTCGGGTGCTTGCGAGAAAATATTGAAATGGGGGCGTCTGGGAACAGACGCCTTTCCTTATGAAATTCCGCCGCCAAGAAATTTAATCCGCAGCCAGCGGGAAATAAAAAAATAACTTGCGGCTTCGTTTTCCCTCTGTTACAATAAATTCATCAGCAGCGTTCTGTCTGCTGGAAAATTTCGGTAAATCATTTACTGCGCCTGGCGCGCCAGGCATCCTGGCTGGATTTCAACAGCCGATGTACCCTTTACAAGGAAATGGAAAAAATCGTCAAATGATGGAAAAGTGTCCCAAGCTCTTCGAATACGCCTGCCTTGTGGCGAAAATCCGTGAGAATCAGGCAAAAGGGATAACCCTGGAGGGGGCTGTCGGGGCGGCAGTGGAGGACTGCCTGGAGAGAGGATATTTGGCGGAGCTGCTCACAAACTACCGGCGGGAGGTGATGGGAATGTTATTGTACGAATATAATGAGAAGAAGCATCTGCGGAATACCTATGAAGAAGGTGTGCAGGAGGGAATACAAAAAGGAATAAGGACTGGCGAACGGAGAGGGGCGATTAAGGGCCAAAAGAAAAAATCCTACCAGAGCGCCCGCAATATGTACCGCCGAGGCTTCCCCGCCCGCGACGCGGCAGAGATACTGGAGGAGAATGAGAAAACAGTGGCCGCATGGTACAGGGAGTGGGAGAGACAGCCGATTGAGGAGGAATGACAGCAAAAAAGGAGGTACAAGGCTTCTATAAGATTCCCTAAGAGTAAGAATAAAATTAAGTAATTTGACGGCCTTCCCCTGCCTGGTTATAATAAAACTATCAAAAATGTAAAGGAAGGTCGGGAAAATGATACCAACAATTACAAAGATGGAAGTGTATCCCGTAGCGGGAAAGGACTGCATGGAGCTGAATCTGAGCGGCGCGCATGCCCCCTATTTCACAAGAAACATTGTGATTCTCCACGCGGATAACGGGGAGGTGGGCGTAGGCGAGGTGCCCGGCGGCCAGAAGATCACGAAGGCTCTGGAGGAGTGCGTGCCCATCGTGGAGGGAACCAAGATCTCCGAGTACAAGAGCACCATGCTGAAGGTAAAGCGTTACCTGGACTCCAAGGGCGAGGAGGATGTCCGGGGCAATCAGACCTTTGACTTAAGAACCGGCGTGCATGTGCTGACAGCCATCGAGGCTCCCTGCCTGGATCTTCTGGGCAAGCATCTGAATGTGCCTGTCTGCGAGCTGCTTGGCGACGGCCAGCAGAGAGACAAGGTGCGGATGCTGGGCTACCTGTTCTTTGTGGGCGACCGCAATAAGACAGATCTGCCCTATGATTCTGAGCCGGATTCTGACTGTGAGTGGTACAGGCTGCGCCATGAGGAGGCACTGACTGCGGACAAGATCGTGGCCCACGCAAAGGCAGTTCACGAGAAGTACGGCTTCCAGGACTTCAAGCTGAAGGGCGGCGTTCTGGCCGGCGACGAGGAGATGCACGTGATCCGCGAGCTCAAGAAGGCATTCCCGGATGCCCGCATCGACCTGGATCCCAACGGCGGCTGGCTTTTAAAGGAAGCGATCGAGTACGTGAAGGGAATGCAGGGCATTCTTACATACTGCGAGGATCCCTGCGGTGCTGAGGGTGTGTACTCCGGACGTGAGATTGTGAGCGAGTTCCGCCGCCGCACTGGATTCCCCACCGCCACCAATATGATCGCCACGGACTGGCGGGAGGTGGGACACTCCTTAGAGTCCCAGGCCGTGGATATCATTCTGGCGGATCCCCATTTCTGGACCATGAGCGGGTCCGTGCGTGTGGCGCAGATGTGCCATGACTTTGGCTACACCTGGGGCAGCCATTCCAACAACCACTTCGATATCTCCCTGGCCATGTTCACCCAGGTGGGTGCTGCGGTT
This sequence comes from uncultured Enterocloster sp., assembly GCA_944382045.1. Lineage (GTDB taxonomy): Bacteria > Bacillota > Clostridia > Lachnospirales > Lachnospiraceae > Enterocloster. The sequence goes on from CALWMT010000042.1 coordinate 8,532, forward strand.
CCGGGAGAGTACAACGCCCTGGATACCCACTGGATCTGGCAGGAGGGCTTAGAGCGCCTGACCAAGGAGCCTCTGCAGATAGTGGACGGCTGTGTGGCGGTTCCCAAGAAGCCCGGCCTCGGCATTGAGGTGGATATGGATCAGGTGTTAAAGGCCCATGAGCTCTACAAGGAGAAGTGCCTGGGCGGAAGAGATGACTCTGTGGTTATGCAGTACCTGATCCCCGGCTGGAAGTTCAATCCCAAGAAGCCCTGCCTGGTGCGGTAATGCGGCGATAAATAATAAAGAAAAAAGAGACCCGTGAATCGATCATGGGCCTCTTTTTTGTTTGCGGCACAATCAGAACTCCGTGCGGAAATGCGCCGCCAGCTGCTCCTGGGCCTGGGACAGGGCCTCCTCCGGGGCGGCCACGCCGCTGTAGGCATTCTTTACGGCAAGCCCCAGGATGCTTAAAAATTTCCTCTCGTCAAAGGGAAGGCCTGTGTCCCTGGGGATCCGATCTCCCTTTGACAGGGGGAAGCACTTCTTGGCCAGGTTCATCCAGGGGAAGCTGTTGATCACCTCATAGTTTTCATAGGTCAGGCGGCAGGGGGAGGTGCTTCCCAGGAGGGCAGCCGCTGAGGAAATGGGCTCGCTGCACATCCATTTAATAAAGGAAAGAGCGCTCTCAGGACAGGAGGAATACTTGGACACCCCGAGGCTTCCTCCGCCGATGACGGGATTTGCTCCAGGCATCATGGCATAGCCGATATTGCCCACGATGCGGGAGTCGTGATCCAGAAGCCCGCTGGCATAGTTGCTGTACAGGATGGACATGGCGTAATTTCCCGTGGCAAAGGCCTGAGCGGTATTGGTCCACCAGGGGCAGTAATCCGGGGAGGTAAAACGCCGGACCTGGATAAGCTCCCGAAGGGAATCTATGGCAGCGGGAGAGTCCAGCCGGATCCGGCGGTCCTTATCGTAGAGATTTTCCTGATGGCTGAACAGCCTGGCCAGGTACTCAGATCCAGCCACACCGGTGGAGCCCAGGGTGATGGTGGCGCCGTAGTCCACCGGGGAGGCGGGATTGAGCCTCTTCGTAAAGAAGGCGGCAATGCGGTTGAACTCCTCAAAGGTTTTCGGCGGCAGAAGCTCCGTCCGGAACTGTTCAAAATACATCCTGCGGTAGATGGGGCTCTCGAAGAGATCCTTCCGGTAAAACAGCATCTGCACGCTGGGGGTGGAGGGAAGAGTGTAGATCTCCCCATGGGTCACCGCATAATTCTCCGGCGTGCCCGTCAAAAAATCAGAGAGGCAGTCCCCGATGCCGGGCTCAATCTGTGTCAGGGGACGCAAAAGCTTTTCGGCGAACCAGGACAGCCAGGTCACATCCAGACGGAGCACATCGTAGGGAGAGGAGGCGCTCAGGCTGTTGAAGGCCTCGTAAATCTCTTCATAGGAGAAAATGCACACATTCACCGGGACCCCGCTCTTGCGCGTGTAGAGCCGGGAAAAGCTCCGCATGATGTAGGCCTCCGGGCTGTCCAGGGTGATCACATTGAGGGGGCGGGGCTCCTCTGGCACAAGAATGTTGGCATACCAGTCCTTAAACCCGCTGCTCTTTAAAATCTGGTGCACAGGCCCTGGCTCCCTGCCGGAGGCCTTTTTGATCAGCGTCTCCGCCGCGATAGTCCCCAGCTGCCGGTAGTTCATCTCATATTTGATAAAATCGTTCTCCGGCATGGTGAAGGTGGGGGACACGGTGTAGATGGCCAGCGGATCCTCCGGACCGGAAAAGGTGGTGCATATATCCTTCACGCTCTCCGCGAAGCCATAGTTGGAGATGAAGAAGGCCTGGGGCATGGACTCACCGGAGAGCTGCACGATGTGCTGATATCTCCGGAACAGATCCGTCTGAATGTGGCTGATCCGGCAGCTGGTGCCGGCGAGGACCTGGGTAAATCCCCGGTAAAAGTCGCGTTCATTGGAAAACTGCAGGCTTCCGGTCATGAGGCAGACGCTTGTGTATCCCTTTTCAAGGGCCTTCTGCGCCATGGACCGGCCGGCCGCCTCATAGTCAAATCCGATAAAATCCGCATCAAAAGAGGGAAGATGTTCCACAAAGAGAACCTGGGAGCGGTCCTCCTGATCCTTATAAATCTTGTCCTCGAACAGCGTGCCCGCGGCGGTGGAGATGCAGGCAATGCCCTTTACCTGCAGGGGCTTGATATCCATGAAGGCCTCCTCCTCGCTGGAGGGCGTATTTTCATTAATAAGATGCTGGGTCACCAGAAAGCCGTGGGACTGGGCATAGTGCTTGAAGCCGGAATAAAACTCCGTGTACTGCCGGGCCCGGGGGCTTGGCATAATCACGGCAAGGGAATCGTTTAAGCCCTTGCGAAGCAGGGCAGCTCTCTCGTTGGGCACATAGCCCAGCTGGTGGGCCGCGTCCATGACCCGGCGGATCTTCTCGCTGCTCACATTGCCCTTTCCGTTTAGTACATTGGAAACTGTTCCCTGGGCTACTCCGGCCAGCTTCGCGATGTCTTTGATCGTTACCATACATTCCTCCTGTTCTTATTGCTACTATAGCATATTTGTACAAAAATCTCAATGCACAAAACCAAAATTGAAGTATGTTCAAAATGAAAAATTACGAAAAACCCAAGTTAAAGGTGATAAGACACAAAAATAAAGTAAAATTTATGTAAAAAATATGAATTATTTCTGTATAATGCATTGACACGTTTCAAACACCGTGGTACAATACAGTTACAGAGATACAAGCGGCGGTTGTGAACTGCTGCGGATGCATAAGAAGCTCATTCACGTATCAAAAAGGAGGAGACAAATGAAAAAGAAACTAGCATTAGCTGCTGCTGGACTGGTTATCTCGGCCATGGCGCTCAGCGCCTGTTCCGGAGGAAGCGGAAGCGCCGGGGAGGCATCCCAGGCGGGCGGCGGAGCTGCCGCTGAGGAAACCCAGGCGGCGGGAGGAGAGGAAGCGGCTGCTTCTGATGACGCCCTTCACCTGACCTTCTATTATCCGGTAAACGTAGGCGGCTCCGCGGCTGCCCTGATCGAGCAGATCTGCGCAGACTTCAATGCGGAGAACCCTGATATCGTGGTAGAGCCTGTGTACACCGGCAACTACGATGACACAGTGACCAAGATTCAGACCGCTATGCAGGGAGGAACCCCGCCGGATGTATTCGTAAGCCTGGCGACCCAGCGCTTTACCATGGCCTCCACGGGCATGGCCATGCCTCTGGACGACCTGATTGCCGCGGACGGCGAGGAGGGACAGGCCTACATCGACGATTTCCTGGATGGATTTATGCTGGATTCCTATGTGGACGGACAGATCTACTCCATCCCCTTCCAGAGAAGCACCATGGTTCTCTTCTATAATAAGGATGCCTTCGAGGAGGTAGGCCTGGATCCCGAGGATCCGCCGGAAACCTGGGAGGAGGTTGTGGAGTATGGCCAGAAGCTGACCAATGAGAACCGCTACGGCGTAGGCCTGGCGCTGAACTCCGGCTCCGCTCAGTGGGCATTCACCGGCTTCTGCCTGCAGAACAGTGTAAATGGTGAGAACCTGATGACCGAGGACGGCAAGGCAGTGCTCTTTGACACCCCGGAGAACGTAGAGGCCCTTCAGTTCTGGCTTGACCTGCAGAACAAGTACCAGATCATGGCTCCCGGCATTGTGCAGTGGACCGATCTTCCCACCCAGTTCCTGGCCGGCGAGGTTGCCATGATTTACCACACCACCGGCAACATGGCCAACATCAACGACAACGCGGAGTTTGAATTCGGTACCGCATTCCTGCCCGGACACAAGAGAGTGGCAGCTCCCACTGGAGGCGGCAACTTCTACATCTCCAGCGGACTTTCCGAGGATCGGGTACAGGCAGCGTGGAAGTTCATCAAGTTTGCCACCGAGACCGAGAGAGCGGC
>CALWMT010000043.1 GCA_944382045.1 uncultured Enterocloster sp.
GCAGGTTCAGGCAGACGCTCTTCCGGTACTCGGCAGACACCCGGCCCGTGGTGAGCTCCATCCGCTCCCCGTAGAGACTTAGCATCTCCGGAATCATTTCCCGGGCCTGGGCCAGGGTCTTTCCTTCCAGGCGTTCCTCCAGATCCCGCATCCGCAGGACTGTGGGCGCCACCGCGCCGAAGCCGGCGGCGATATGGCGGATGCGCTCCCCGTCCATCTGCACCAATCCGGCGAAGGACACCCGGGAGATGGCCAGGGCGTTCCGTCCGCCCACCTTTTTGTAATAGTAGTTGTCCAGGCCCTCCTTTGGCAGAAGGATCTCTGCGATGAGCTCATCCTCCGCCAGATCAAGGGCCTTGCGGCCTTTATAAAATTCCTGGACGGGAAGGACGCGCCCGCCCCTGGCGGATACCAGCCGCAGCTGGGCGTCGCAGACATATTCAATGAGCACCGTGTCCGCCTTGGCGGATCCATTTCCGATATTTCCCCCGAAGGTTCCGGCGTTTCGGATAGCGGGAGCGGCGATGCGGCGGAGGGCCTCCTTCATAAAGGCGGGAATCAAATCGGATTCCAGGGCCTGGGTGAAGGTGACGGCCGCCCCGATGCGGACAAAGGATTCGTCCGCGCGGATTTGGCGAAGCTCCGGCAGATGGCCGATAAAGAGGTAGGAGACGCCGGGGCGGTTCTCCACCATCAGATCTGTGCCCCCGGCGTAGGGAACAGCGTCCGTATCCCGGCGCAGCCCAAGGGCCTCATCCAGTGTGGCAGGCTTATATCCGTTTACCATAATCCATTCCCCTCCTTTGCTGCCAGATCAATGGCTTTTACAATTGCGTTGTACCCGGTACACCGGCACAGGTTGCCTGAGATCCCCTCCCGGATTTCTTCCTCCGTGGGATGGGGATTTTTTCTGAGAAGGGCTTCGGCGGCCAGGACCATGCCGGGAATGCAGAAGCCGCACTGTACGGCCGTGGCCTCCCCGAAGGCTTTGTCAAGAATCCGGAAGCGATCTGTCTTTCGATAACCCTCCAGGGTCACAATCTCTGCTCCCTCCGCAGCCCCCATGGCCACGCAGCAGGAATTGACCAGCCTGCCGTCCATGAGCACGGCACAGGCGCCGCATTCCCCCTCCTTACAGCCGCATTTGACGCTGGTCATCCGGAAGGTGTCCCTGAGCACGTCCAAAAGCCGGTCCGCGGCACTGCCCTCGTAGCACTGTTCTTCTCCGTTTAAGCGGAATCGGATTCCATCCATTATACTCCCTCCTTTGCAATGACCTTCATGGCGTCCTCCTGGGTAAAGGGCGCGTGATGCAGGCGGACCCTTCCGCCCAGGGCCTGCTCCATGGCTTCCACGTAAGCGCCGGGCGCGCCCACCAAAGGCAGCTCGCCGGCACCCTTGGCTCCGTAGGGGCCGTCGGGGTATTTCTCCACATGGAGCATGCACTTTAAATTGGGCACATCCGCCGCAGTGGGAATCAGGTAGTCGGAGAAGGAATTGCTCCGGATCCGTCCCCGGCTGTCATAGCTCATGGATTCCATGGAGGCGTAGCCAATTCCCTGGAGGAAGCCCCCCTCCATCTGTCCCAGGACAATGCCCTCGTCCATGGGAGTTCCCACGTCAAAGGATCCATAGGCTCCCAGAATCCTTGTCAGGCCCGTATAGGTATCCACCTCCACCTCGATGGCGTTCACGCCCCAGGCGTAGGTGGGATAGGCATCCCCCTGGAATTTGTCCAGATAGAAGGGGATCATGAAGTCAGGCTCCCTAAAGTGCTCCTCTACAACCTGCTCTTCTCCGTCCCTCCACTCCTCCTTAAGCCGGACCGCGCAGCGCCGCAGAAGCTCGCCCACGATCATCAGGGACCGGGAGGCCACAGTGGGACCGGAATCAGGCACACGGGCTGTATCCGGGTGCTCATAGAAAACCTTGTCCAGGGGAAGCCCAAGCTCATTTGCCACAATCTTTGGGAAGGTAGTGCGCAGGCCCTGGCCAATCTCCCCGTTGGCGGCCAGGATCTCCACTGTCCCATCCGCGCGCTTTAACAGACGGCAGACCGCCTTGATGATATCCCGCTCCCCGGATCCCGTGAATCCCGCCCCGTGGAAGTACATGGACATGCCGATGCCTCTGCGGAAGCGGCCGCTCTGGGGAAGGGCGTACTCCCTGTGCTTTCTGCGGAAATCGCAGGCCGCGTCCACCTCATCGATCATGGCCGGAAGGGGGACGGGAAAATGGTAGACGCCGGAGGTGGAGGTGGGATCCCCCTGCTTTACCAGATGGCGCTCCTTGAAGTCCAGACTGTCCTCACCAAGGTCCTTTGCAATGTGATCCATGAGCATCTCCACCGCGAAAAAGGTCTGCGGCGCGCCAAAGCCCCGGTAGGCCCCGGAGGGCACGGTGTTGGTCTTCATGGCCTTGCCGTGGACGTGGAGATTGGGGATGTTGTAGACGCCGCTGGCGCAGATCACGCCCCGCTGCAGCACCACGGCGGACAGAGTGGTGTAGGCCCCGGCGTTAAAGAGCACCTCAATGTCCAGGGCTGTGACACAGCCATCCTTCACCGCCGCACGGTAGGTGCAGAGGGAGGGGTGGCGCTTGGGGGTAAATTCCAGATCCTCCCGCCGGTCAAAGACGCAGCGCACCGGCGCCCCCGCTTTCCTGGCGGCCACTGCCACCTGGCATCCCAGGATGGAGGGGAAGTCCTCCTTGCCGCCGAAGCCGCCGCCAGTCACGTCCTGGAGTACATGGACCTCATCGGGCCCGCAGCCCAAGGCCTGCATCAGGGCGGTGTGGACGTAGTAGGCGCACTGGAGGGAGCCGTGGACAAACATGCGGCCGTTCTCCTCAGGCTCCGCCATCATGGCCTGGGTTTCCAGATAGGTCTGGTCCTGGTATCCGGTGGAGAATTCCTCTTCGTATACCTTATCCGCCTGGGCGAAGGCCTCCTCCAGGTTCCCCTTGCCGTACTCATAGTCGAAAAATACCGTGTCGGATTTGCGGATGTCCAGCACCGGCTCCAGCTCCTCCCAGTCCACCTGAATGGCGGCAAGAAGCTCGTCTACCTTCTTCGGGTCAGGTCCCGCCACCATGGCGATGGGCTCTCCGATGTACTCGGTGATGTCCTCGGCAAAGACCGGGGTGTCGTCCATGACGATGTGGACCTTGTTGACACCGGGCACATCCCGCCTGTCAATGTAGAAGTATCCCGGCGGGAGCTCGGGCACCTTTACAGAGAGAATCCGAGCCCGGGCGGCCTTAGCCCGCAGGAATTTCCCGGTCAGTACGCCCTCGTTCCCATAGTCGCCCACATAGAGGGACCGTCCGGACATCTTTGGTTCATGGTCTTTCCTCACAACCGATTTGCTGATAGGCTCCATACCTTTAAGCCTCCTTCCCGGCTGCTTTTGCATATTGGAAGAAGCAGCCCTTTTGCTCGCAGCCCTGCATGGGCATATTGTCTGAAAAAAATAAAATACAGACAGCTTTATAAAACTATTATACAAAATCTTGGGGAAAATTTCAAATTTTTCTTAAAAAGAATGCAAGGTATTTTGCCGGGAATTTTAGAATTTAGAGCGGACAGGGCGGAGGCTTTATAGATGCGTGGGAAAATGAAAAAGAGACCGGCGCTGCGGCTTCCTTCCGGTGACAGGAGGGAGCGGGCGCCGGTCCTTTTTTGACTTACCAGAGGTTATAGTTTCGCACAGATATCTCATCCCTCTTCTTTTTCCACCGCGATTCTGCACTGCTTTCGAAAGCAGGCAATCCCATATTGATAAATGGTATGGCAGCCATCTTCCCTAAGCTCTGCCGCATATCCTTTTTCCTGGATTTGCTGCAGGGCTTTTTTGCAGGCGGATTCCAGCTCCCCCCTCTGGGCGTATTTCACTTCAATCAGAAGACCGATTTCCTCGTCCTCGATTTTCACTAAGATGTCGCTATAGCCCTTATCCGACTCCCGGTTGGATTTTACGAACCAGCCGTCCTTAAAGCCCAGGATCCCCAGCAGGATTCCATGGAAAAAATTCTCCTTGGTAGGCCTGCGGACAAAGGTATCGCGGATACGGATGGTCTGCTTCAGATAATCCGTAAACAGGCGCTCCGCTTCAGGGGCGTTTCCCGTCTTCAGGGCTTCACAGAAGGCGGAAAGCCGCTCACCGTCCTTTTTCACATCCTCCTTAAACAGGGACAGAATTTGATCTCTGAACAGGCTGCGGATTTCCATATTGGGGATGGCCAGCTGATAGCTGCGGCCGTCAAAGGTCCCCCGCTGGGTCAGATAGCCGGTGGCAAGCAGCAGGCTCCAGAGATGCTCGATGGAGTCGTACAGGCTGTTGTAGGTCAGATCCTCACGGATTTCCTTGGTCAAAGCTTCACCCGCCACAAGAGCCTCCACCTCGCTTTTTGTCAGCCCATTTCCCGTCATTCGGATAAAACGCTGGATGATCTCATTGCTGCTGGTGTTGGACCAGTAATTCTGTGGGAAAAGCCTGGGGTTGTCGATCCGGCGGCTGCAGAAGCAGATCACATCCCAGGGGCAGTAGACCTCGGCGTCCCCGAACCGGTAGCCGTCATACCAGGATTTTACCGCATCATAGGCATCCGAAATATCATAATATTCCAGCATTTCCCGTACCTCCCGGTCAGTAAATCCAAAATAGTCATCATATTGGACATCGGTCACAGACAGGACATTTAAGTTGTTCAGGCCGGTGAAGATGCTTTCCTTGGAAATACGCAGGCAGCCGGTCAGGACGGCAAACTGCAGGCTGTCATTGGTTTTTAAGGCATTGCTGAACATGCCGCGGATCAGAGAAATCATCTCGTCATAATAGCCGGACCGGAAGGCCTTATCCAGGGGGACATCGTATTCGTCAATCAAAAGAATGACCTTGCGGCCATGGTGCTTGGCGAGGAAACGGGATAATGTATGCAGGCTGTCAGCCAGCACGTCATCGGCCATGGTAAAGCGTCCATCCTGGGTGTCAATCAGCGCCTGGTAAATCTTCTTTTCCTCCGGCAGCAGGCGCTCGCTTTCCGCCAGATAGGAAAACCGGAACGCCTCATTTCCAATGACCCGCCGGAGCGCTGCGGCTGCCTCGCTGAAGCTGCGGCCGTCCACACCCTTGAGGGAAAGGGAGATGACGGGAAATTTTCCCATATATTTCTCGCAGAGCTCGGTCTCCTTTGCGATTTCCAGTCCTTCAAACAGGGACGGATCGCAGCCGAGCTCAAAAAAAGTCCTCAGCATGCTCATATTCAGAGACTTACCAAAGCGCCTGGGGCGGGTGAAGAGGTTTACCTTACTCCATTTTTGCAGAAGATCCCGGATCATTCCGGTCTTATCAATATAATAGAAATTCTCTTTGCGGATTTCCCAAAAGCTCTCAATCCCTACGGGCAGCTTCCTTTGTTTTTGATTCATGGTCTGCAGCCTCCCTTCCATGGCAGCTTCGCAGGAGACGGGTCTCCTGCTGTCTGCCTCTATTTTAACATTCGGCCTGATAAACTGCAAGGGAAGGTGAAGGCAGCTTACAAAATCACCTTGTAATCCAAAGCGGGAATCAGTATAATTATGTTACTACTCAGCCGTGCGCGGATATAGGCCCCCTTTGGGGTATGCACGGCGGAATAGTAACATAATTTGTTGCAGCGGGACAACTATATTAGAAGTTTGGGGGATGCGGCATGGCATTACGAAAACTGCCCATTGGCAATGATGAGTTCAGAGAGATTCGGGAGCAGGGATATTATTATGTGGACAAAAGCCTGTTAATACGGGATTTCCTTGAAACAGGGGATAAGGTGTCTCTGATTACCCGCCCTCGGAGATTCGGAAAGACATTGAACATGACGATGCTCCGCGAATTTTTTGATATTGCAGGAGACAGCCGGGAACTGTTCCGGGGGCTGGCGGTTATGGACACGCAGTATGCGGCACAAATGAACAGCCGTCCGGTGATTTACCTGTCTTTTCGCAACTGCAAGGGGAATACGGCAGACTTTTTGGCCCGTCAGATACAGACGGAGCTGGCGCGGGAGTATAACCGGATCTCTGAAGAGATTGAAAGCCGGCTGCCGCCGGAATCCTACGGAACAAAACAGTACCGCCAGATGCTGGAGCTTCTGGGGGAGCTGAATCTGCCGCTTAAACATATGGCAAGCGGGCTTGCTGTTCTTACCCAGGTACTTCACGAGCATTACGGCATAGCGCCGCTGCTCCTGATTGACGAGTATGACCAGCCGGTAATCAGCAGCTATGAAAATGGATATCACGATAAGATGGGGGATTTTTTCTCCGTCTTTTATGGGATGGCGCTGAAAGGAAATCCACATTTGGGAAGCGCATTTTTGACGGGAATCCAGCGGGTGGCAAAGGAGAGTATTTTTTCCCAGCTCAACAATCTGAGGGTGTATACGGTTTTTGAAAATCGATACGCCGCATATTTTGGCTTGACAGAGGAAGAGACGGGGAAGCTCCTCAGCGACTACGGACTGCCGCTTAATCAAAAGGTTCGCGAGATGTATGACGGATATTATTTTGGCCAGATGCGGATGTACAACCCATGGTCGATTTTAAACTATGCGGACAGTGGATTTTTGGGAAAGTATTGGGTAAACACTTCCTCCAATTATCTTGTGCGTCAGGCCCTGACAAAAGCCAGCCGGAGCTTTTGGGATGACTTTGATATTCTGGCGGGAGGGGGAAGCGCCGCTGTCTGGCTGAATCTGGATACCTCTTATATAGAGCGGGAGAGCAATTACAGCTTATGGGGGCTTCTTGTAAATGCTGGATATATCACAGCGGAAAAACGGATAGACGCAGATTCCGCAGTTGTGCGGATTCCTAATGAGGAGGTTATGGGCGAATTCTTGGCTCTGGTTACAGAAATTTCAGGAATGGAGGGTCAGGGGCTGGGGGAAATGTTTTCCTGCCTGATAAAGAAGGATATCAAGCGATTTTTGGAAATTTATCAGGAGCTGGTAATCTCTTGTACCAGCTATATGGACGGAAAAGAAAATGCGTACCATATGCTCTTTTTAGGAATGTGCATGTCGCTGCGCGGCTCTTATCAGGTGGAGAGCAACCTGGAGAGCGGATATGGAAGAAGCGACATCATATTAAAAAGCCGGTCATCCGCCCTTCCGAGTGTTATTATTGAGTTTAAGCAGGGGAAGAACATTGAACAATTAAAGGAAAAGGCACTTCAGCAGATATTTGACCAGAAGTACTATATGGGACTGACGGGTGAAGTGCTCTGCATTGGCTTAGCGCACGACAAGAAACGGTGTGCCGCAGCCTATAAGATGATGCAGCCCGCACAAGATGCAGCCAGCAGCCAATAGAGTATTCCTATTGAAGCTCTAGGAATACTATGGTATAGTAGGAACCAGCAACAACCCAAGAAAGGCGGACATTCAATCATGAAGCGTATGATTTATCTTGACAACGCGGCCACGACCAAGACAAACCCGGCGGTGGTGGAGGCCATGCTGCCCTATTTTTCCGAGCATTACGGCAACCCCTCCTCCATCTATGAGTTCTCCGCGGAGAGCCGGAAGGCTGTGGACCACGCGCGGGAGACCATTGCGAAGTCCCTGGGGGCCAAGACCCAGGAGATTTATTTTACTGCAGGGGGAAGCGAGGCGGACAACTGGGCCCTTGTGGCCTCGGCGGAGGCCTTTGCCTCCAAGGGAAAGCACATCATCACCACGAAAATCGAGCACCACGCGGTGCTTCACACCTGCCAGTACCTGGAGAAGCGGGGGTACGAGGTGACCTACCTGGATGTGGATGAAAATGGCGTGGTGAAGCTGGATGAGCTGAAAAAAGCCATCCGCCCGGATACCATTCTCATCTCCATCATGTTTGCGAACAACGAAATCGGCACCATTGAGCCCATCAGGGAAATCGGCCGGATTGCGAAGGAGCACGGCATTCCCTTCCACACCGACGCGGTGCAGGCCTACGCCCATGTGCCCATCAACGTGGACGAGTGCAATATCGACATGCTCAGCGCCAGCGGCCACAAACTGAACGGCCCCAAGGGAATCGGCTTTCTCTACATCCGCACCGGTGTGAAAATCCGTTCCTTTATCCACGGGGGCGCCCAGGAGAGAAAGCGCCGGGCGGGAACGGAAAACGTGCCCGGCATCGTGGGCCTTGGAAGGGCTGTGGAGATTGCCATGGCGAATATGGAGGAGCGGACGGCAAAGGAGCGGGAGCTTCGGGACTATCTGATCAGCCGGGTGATGAAGGAGGTTCCCTTTACCCGGGTCAACGGCTCTCTGACGGACCGCCTGCCCAACAATACCAATTTCGCCTTCCAGTTCATCGAGGGGGAGTCCCTGCTCATCAAGCTGGATATGGCGGGCATCTGCGGCTCCAGCGGCTCCGCCTGCACCTCAGGCTCCTTAGACCCCTCCCATGTGCTTCTCGCCATCGGCCTGCCCCATGAGATTGCCCACGGCTCCCTGCGGCTGACCTTGAGCGAGGAGAACACCAAGGAGGAGATGGACTACACCGTGGAGCAGATTAAGGAGATTGTGGCGTATCTCAGAGGCCTGTCGCCCCTTTACGAGGACTATATGAAAAAGCATGGCTGAGCGGGGCGGGCTGTCCGCGAAATTTATCAGGAGGAAATCAATATGTACACAGCAAAAGTAATGGACCATTTTGAGCACCCCAGAAATGTGGGCGAGATAGAGAATCCCAGCGGCATGGGGACTGTGGGAAATCCCAAATGCGGCGATATCATGCGCATTTACCTGGACATTGACGACAACCAGGTTATCCGTGACGTGAAATTCAAGACCTTTGGCTGCGGGGCTGCGGTGGCTACCAGCAGCATGGCCACGGAGCTGGTGAAGGGGAAGACCATCTATGAGGCCATGCAGGTGACCAACAAGGCGGTGATGGAGGCGCTGGACGGACTTCCTCCCGTCAAGGTGCACTGCTCCCTGCTGGCGGAGGAGGCCATCCACGCCGCTCTCTGGGATTACGCCCAGAAAAAGGGCATCACCATCGAGGGTCTGGAGAAGCCCAAGGACAATATCGAGGAAGAGGAAGAAGAGGAGGACTATTGAGCAGAACCGTGGTAGTGGGGCTGTCCGGGGGAGTGGACTCCTCCGTGGCAGCCTGGCTGTTGAAGGAGCAGGGATATTCCGTCATCGGCGTGACCATGCAGATATGGCAGGACGAGGAGCGGGAGATAGAGGAAGCGGAGGGCGGCTGCTGCGGCCTGAGCGCTGTGGAGGACGCCCGCCGGGTGGCGGCAGCGCTCAAAATCCCCTATTATGTGATGAACTTCAAGCAGGAATTTAAAGAGCATGTGATGGATTACTTTGCAAGGGAGTACCAGGAGGGGCGGACGCCCAACCCCTGCATTGCCTGCAACCGGTACGTGAAATGGGAGGCCCTCCTCAAGCGGAGCATTGCCATCGGGGCGGACTACATTGCCACCGGCCATTACGCACGGGTGGAGCGCCTGCCCTCCGGCCGGTTTTCCCTGCGCCAGTCCGTCACTGCGGCAAAGGATCAGACCTACGCCCTCTACAATCTGACCCAGGATCAGCTCTCCCGGACGTTGATGCCGGTGGGTGCCTACCACAAGGAGGAGATTCGAGCGATGGCGGACCGGCTGGGCCTGCCCGTGGCCCATAAGCCGGACAGCCAGGAGATATGCTTTATCCCGGATCATGATTACGCCGCATTCCTGGACCGGTATACGGGACGCATCATGCCGGAGGGGAATTTTGTGGATCTGGAGGGAAATGTGCTGGGGCGGCACAAGGGCATTTCCCATTATACGGTGGGCCAGAGAAAGGGACTGAATCTGGCTATGGGCCGTCCGGTGTTTGTGGTGAAAATCCGCCCGGAGACCAACGAGGTGGTCATCGGGGACGGCCAGGACGTGTATGCCAGCCGGGTGTACTGCAGCCGGCTCAATTGGATGTCCATCGACGGCCTTCAAGGCCAGGAGATGGAGGTCACGGCAAAAATCCGGTACAATCATAAGGGCCAGCCCTGCGTCATCCGGGAAGCCGGAGAGGATTTGGTGGAGTGCATATTTGAGGAGCCGGTCCGGGCCGCTGCGCCGGGACAGGCGGCAGTATTTTACAGAGACGAGTATGTAGTTGGCGGAGGTACAATCCTATGAGAAGAGAGACGAGATGGGAAAGTAGGACGGCGGGCCCCCAATTCGGAGAGAGGCCGGTTCGGCGGAGCCGGTCTGCGAAGGGGCAGTCTGTGAAAGGGCAGTCTGCCAAGAGGCGGACTGCCGCAGCAGCCTGGGCGCTTGGCCTCTGCCTGGGCGCGTCCGTCCTCAGCGGATGCAGCTATGCTTCCAGCGCGGAGCTGAGAAGCCAGGCGGAGTCCCAGGCCGCAGCGTCCCAGGCGGGAGACGGCCAGACGGCCGGAGGTGCGGGGGCCGGGTCTCAGGGGAGCGGGAATCAGGCCATCGGTGCTGCAAATGCAGGGACCGGAGCTCAGGGAGAGGGAGCCCTTTCCATTGGAAGCGCCATGGAGACGCCCCAGGCTCAGACAGAGGCAGTGGAGGTCACACGGACCCAGGCCGCGCCTATGCCAACCTTTGAAGATGCCTCCGATACGGTCTATGTGAAGACCGGCGGCGGAAGCGTCCGGGTGCGGTCCTCCTGCGATACCTCCTCGGATGAAAACATCCTGGGAAATGTATCCTACGGGACAGAGCTCTCCCGCACAGGAAAGAACAGCGAGTGGACTCGGATTTCCTACGAGGGCGGAACGGGATATATTTCCTCGGAGTATATTGCCGAGGAGAAGCCGGAGGCCCTGGTGACTTCCGTGAGCCTCGATCCCTCCTGGACCTACGCGGAATTTTCCAAGATTAATTCCGGCGCGGCCACCTTCCGCCAGTCTACGGCGGAGAACCGGAAAAATATTACGGTGTGCGTCAATGCGGGCCACGGCACCAGCGGCGGGGCCTCGGTGAAGACCCTGTGCCACCCGGATGGAAGCCCCAAGGTGACAAGCGGCACCACGGCGGCAGGAGCCACCACGGCGGCAGCGGTGTCCGGGGGAATGACATTTGCAGACGGCACCCCGGAGAGCCAGGTGACGCTGTCCATGGCATTGATTTTCAGGGACAAGCTTCTGGCCGCAGGCTACGACGTGCTCATGATTCGGGAGAGCGAGGATGTGCAGCTGGACAATGTGGCACGCACAGTTATCGCCAACAATGCCAGCGACTGCCACATTGCCCTCCACTGGGATTCTACCGCAAACGACAAGGGTGCGTTTTACATGAGCGTGCCCGACGTGGCCTCCTACCGGAGCATGGAGCCGGTGAAATCCCACTGGCAGCAGCACAATGCCCTGGGAGAGAGCCTCGTCGCGGGATTAAAGGGAGCCGGCGTCAAAATCTTTTCAAGCGGCGCCATGGCCATGGATCTGACCCAGACCTCCTTCTCCACGGTGCCCTCCATCGACATCGAGCTGGGGGACAAGGCCTCGGACCACTCCCAGGCCGCGCTGGAGCGGCTGGCGGACGGGCTGCTGGCGGGGGTGAACGCCTACTTCGGGTAAACATAAGGATATACCCTGCAAAATAAAAGAACGCTTCCAGGACATGCGGCCGGGAAGCGTTTTTTTAGCAGACAGGGATAACCTGCAGCTCCTTGCTTAAGGTATTTAGACTGCGTGCCCCATTTTCCTCTAATACCAGAAGATCTTCAATGCGCACGCCAAAACGTCCGGGGAGATAGATGCCGGGCTCGCAGGAAAATACATTGCCTGTCTCTAATGGCAAGGATGAAATACCGTTATCAAAAAAAGAAGGGAGTATGCAGGCAATGAACGAGAGAGCGGATTTCCTTACAGAAGGCGGAAGGCTGTTTCCAAGCAGCATTATATTAGGCAGCTTTCAGGATCGAAGCGGTGTTTTGGTGGACGGAACAGAAGTATCCATCCGTTTCAATTCCAGAGCTTATATCTACCCAGTAGGGGGCGGGCTGCCGGATGGCCTCTCCCGAATTTTCCGGGATGAGCCCTCCTGCCAGAAAATAAGGCCGCCGTACCTGTCCGGACAGCTTCCGGTCAAACACGCCCACAGCATGGATGCCGGGAGCCAGGAGCGCCCGGCAGCGTGCGGGGCCTGGCTGATATTCACCCCCAGGGCCTCTGAGCAGTCCGCTGTCCTGCACTGGGAGGAGGCGGCCCGGTTCCTGTGCTTTGCCACCTTCATGCCTCCGGCGGCAGCTGCCAGGGCGGAGGTGGTGGGAATATTGAAGCTGTGGGCATTGTCCGCGCCGGTTCCGACAATCTGAAACACCTCCATGCCCGTGTTGACCTGGGCGG
>CALWMT010000044.1 GCA_944382045.1 uncultured Enterocloster sp.
ATCACTTTTGGCTTCGAGTTGATTGGTTGAGCACAACCTTAGGAGGCGGTCGCTCTATCCTGCTGAGCTACGGAAACATATAAAAATGGAAGGGCGGACACGCACCCTTGGTACGGTCCGCCTTATATCATACCCTATATCGGAGAAAAAATCAAGTAGCAAAATCTAAGGTCCCCTGCATCCAAATCTGCCCCTTAAACCGCCGGCCCACACGGGGTTCGCCCAACAGGTCCTTTTTATTGATGGCCACGGTAAAGGTCACATCATTGCAGTCCAGCTTTAGGCAGTATACATCTTCCTTTGTAATCCGGTTCTGCTTCACCTCGACGTCGAGGATGTTTCCAATCACGGAGTACTGGTCGCACTCCACGCCGCAGGGCATAAAGCACGTCTCGATGATGGAATACATATCCTCGTGGAGGATACGCCGGGAGACCATGGAGTAGGCGTCGATATCCTCGATGGTCAGCGTCTCGATGGCGTCCTCATCCCCATGCTTGGCGGCCTCCAGAAGGGAGCCCCTCTTGGTGGCGGCCAGCCGGGACGCCTCCAGCTGCTTCGCTGTCTTGTTTACCGGAAGAAGAATTTTCCCCTGTATGGACAGGCCAGTGAGCCTTGCCCCTGCGGGAACCGCAGACAGGCGGTTCAGCCTGCGCAGGCGGTACTCCATAGAATTTTCAATATAGAAAATCAGGGAGATGCCCACCCGGTATTCGTCCAGCAGGCCCGCGTAGGTCTCGCGCTCCGTGTGGCGCTGGATGGAGCAGTCCGCCTGGGAGCTGATATCCCGGCTCAGCACATAGGGAAAATAATAGTCCCTGCGGAATGTGCCCCGCTGACTCAGCCGGCCCACAATCACCACGCCCATGCCCGGCGCAACCTCTGCGCGGATTTCACAGAGCTGCCCGCCGTCCTTTTCATCCAGGCATTGTGTCCCAGCGCCCTCCTTGGCCAGGCGCCGCAGAATCCGGTCCATATCCTGTTTTCTCTGATACATACTAAAGCCTACGGTACGCATAAATTTGTGCACGCTGTCACCTTCTTTCTCTTCAGACAGTGAATGAGCGGTTATAAAATCGCAGCAGCTCCGACCGCCGCTGTATAAAATCCTTGCCCATTATATACTACTTTATAGCATATTGCTAGTAGTTTTTTTCTTACGTTTTCGTTTCTGCACGAACTTTAATATTGACTGACAATAAAACCTATGATAGTATGAAGTTAGATAAATTACGGCGATTTAAAACTGCATAGATTCGGATGATGGATTCGGGAGAGACTGCGGGGATGCATTTTCAAGCGCACGCCAGCGCAGCGCCGAAGGGGAAGCGGAGAACTCTCAGGCAAAAGGACCGGATGCCGGACGAAACTCTGGAAAGCAAGGATGCACCGACGAAGCCAAATCTTTCAGGTACGAAGACAGAGCGCATGAACACCACAGCGGGTTCATGCGCTTTTTTATGCATACAGATAAAAAGGAGGGGTTTACATGTCTGAGACAGCGGAGCGGAAAACGCCGCTCTACGAAACACATCTGGCGTACAAGGGGAAGATGGTTCCATTTGCCGGCTATATACTGCCGGTCCAGTATGAAACCGGTGTTGTGAAGGAGCACATGGCCGTGCGGACGGCCTGCGGTCTTTTTGACGTGTCTCATATGGGGGAGATTCTGTGCAAGGGACCGGATGCCCTGAAAAATCTAAACTGGCTGCTCACCAATGACTACACCGTGATGGCAGACGGACAGGCCCGCTACAGCCCCATGTGCAATGAGGCCGGGGGCGTGGTGGATGATTTGATTGTCTACAAGGTGCGGGACGAGCTCTATTTTATTGTGGTGAATGCGGCAAATAAGGACAAGGACTTTGCCTGGATGAAGGCCCATCAAATCGGAGACGTGGAGTTTGAGGATATCTCAGACCAGGTGGCGCAGCTGGCCCTACAGGGGCCTAAGGCCCTGGAGATTCTAAAAAAGCTCACGAGGGAGGAGGACATACCGGAAAAATATTACACCTTTAAGCTGCAGGGAAATGTGAAGGGAATTTCCTGCATGATTTCAAAGACCGGATACACAGGGGAGGAGGGAGTGGAGCTCTACTGCGCGCCGGCGGATGCCCCGGCACTCTGGGAGGCTCTCATGGAGGCCGGAAAGGAAGAGGGACTTATCCCCTGCGGCCTGGGCGCCAGAGACACCCTGCGGCTGGAGGCCGCCATGCCCCTTTACGGCCATGAGATGGATGACTCCATCACCCCCAAGGAGGCAGGTCTCGGCATCTTTGTGAAGATGGATAAGGCGGATTTTATTGGGAAGAAGGCGATAGAGGAAAAGGGAGCGCTGACCAGAAAGAGAGTTGGCCTAAAGGTCACGGGCCGGGGAATTATCCGGGAGCACCAGGCAGTGTATAGGGATGGAAAGCAGGTGGGAGTGACTACATCAGGCACCCATTGTCCGTATCTGGGCTGTCCTGTGGCCATGGCTCTTCTGGATATTTCCTGCAAGGAGCCGGGGACTGTGGTTGAGGCGGATGTGCGCGGAAGGCGGGTGGAGGCCCAGGTGGTTTCCCTGCCATTTTATAAGCGGAAGTAAGGGATAAGGAGGAAGCAAAATGAATTTTCCAGAAGAATTAAGGTACACAAAATCCCATGAGTGGGTAAAGCTTGAGGAGGATGGAAGGGCCCTGGTGGGGCTCAGCGATTATGCCCAGGATGCGCTGGGAGACCTGGTATTTGTAAATCTGCCCCAGGAGGGGGATGAGGTACAGGCCGGAGAGGTATTTGCGGATGTGGAATCTGTGAAGGCAGTATCGGACGTGTATTCCCCTGTGAGCGGCCGGGTGGCAAAGGTCAATGAGGCGCTTTTGGATGCTCCGGAGTCCATCAATCAGAATCCCTACGAGGCTTGGTTTGTCCAGATAGAGGACGTGACGGACCAGGCGGAGCTTATGAGCGCGGGAGAGTATGAGGAGTATGTGAAAAATCTGGACGAGTAACCGGAGGAGAAAGGGTCAATTAGGAGGTGAGGGAATGGGAAGCTATGTTCCCAATACAAGGGATGAGCAGCGGGAAATGCTTCAGGAAATAGGGTTTGCGGACTTTGAGGAAATGTTTTCCCAGATTCCAAAGGAGGTGCGCTTCGCCCACAGCCTGCATCTGCCGGAGGGGATGAGCGAGCAGGGCGTCATCCGCAGGATGGAGGAGCTGGCGGGAAAAAACAAGGTGTTCCGCCATATTTTCCGGGGAGCGGGGGCCTACAATCATTATATACCGGCGATTGTGGACAGCGTGGCCTCCAAGGAGGAATTTGTCACAGCCTACACGCCGTACCAGGCGGAGATAAGCCAGGGTATTCTCCAGTCCATTTTCGAATATCAGACCATGATTTGTGAGCTCACAGGCATGGATGCGGCCAACGCCTCCGTGTATGACGGGGCCACAGCGGCCGCGGAGGCTGCGGCTATGTGCAGGGACAGAAGGCGGAACACGGTTTATCTCTCAGAGACTGCGAATCCCCAGGTTATCCAGGTGATAAAAACCTACTGCTTTGGGAGCGGGGCGCCGGTTGTAATGGTTCCTGAGAAGGATGGGGCCACGGACCTTAAGGCGCTGGAGGCGATGTTAAAGGAGGACAGCCAGGCGGCCTGCGTCTACATCCAGCAGCCCAACTACTATGGTATCCTGGAGGACGGGGATGCGCTGGAATCCATTATCCACGGCGCAGGGGCGAAATACATTATGGGCTGCAATCCTATCGCTCTCGCGGTGATGAAGACACCGGGAGAGTACGGCGCGGATATCGCGGTGGGAGACGGACAGCCCCTAGGCATGCCTCTGGCATTTGGCGGGCCCTACCTGGGCTTTATGGCGGCAAGGAGCGATATGATGCGAAAGCTTCCGGGCCGCATTGTGGGGGAGACCACGGACAGCAGGGGCGGCCGCGCCTTTGTGCTGACGCTCCAGGCAAGAGAGCAGCACATCCGGCGGGAAAAGGCCAGCTCCAACATCTGCTCCAACCAGGCGCTCTGCGCTCTGCGGGCCGGAGTATATATGACGGCTATGGGGGCAGAGGGAATGGCACGCGCGGCAGCAAGCTGCATTTCCAAGGCCCGGTATCTGCGGGATAGACTGCAGGAGGCAGGTCTGGCGCCCAAGTATGAAAAGGAATTTTTCCACGAATTTGTCACTGTGGGGCCGGAGGGGACGGACAGCCAGGCGATTCTGGGCGTTCTGGAGGCAGAGGGAATTCTGGGCGGGCTTCCCCTGTCGGAGCGGGAAATTCTCTGGTGCGCTACGGAGATGAATACAAAAGAAGAGATGGACCAGACAGCGGCTATTGTGAAGGCGGCAGTGAGCGGGTCCGCAGATGACAGACAGGGGAGGTGAAGAGAATATGAAGCTGGTATTTGAAAAGGGATATGCGGGCCGGAGGCTGGAGCTTGTGGCGCCGCTCGATGTGCCGGAGGAAAAGCTTGACAGGGCGTTTCTTCGGGAAAAAGGACCACGGCTTCCCCAGATGTCAGAGACCGAAATCAGCCGGCATTATACGGAGCTTGCAGGCCGTACCCACGGGGTGAATGACGGCTTCTATCCCCTGGGCTCCTGCACCATGAAATACAACCCGAAGGTAAATGAAAGGGCTGCCGCCCTTCCTGGATTTACCGGAATTCATCCCCTGCAGCCGGAGGGGACCTGCCGGGGCGCGCTTGAGGTCCTGCAGCTGGCAGAGCAGTACCTCTGCGAGATTACGGGCATGGATGCCATGACCTTTGAGCCTGCGGCCGGGGCCCATGGGGAGTTCACCGGGCTTCTGCTGATTAAGGCCTGGCACGTCCGCAGGGGCGATACGAGGCGGACAAAGATTATTGTGCCGGATTCCGCCCACGGGACCAATCCGGCCAGCGCGGCCATGTGCGGCTATGAGGTGGTGAGCATTCCCTCCCAGGCGGACGGGTGTGTGGATTTGGAGAAATTAAAGGCCGCAGTGGGGGAGGACACGGCAGGGCTTATGCTGACCAATCCCAACACCGTAGGACTCTTTGACAAAAATATTTTAGAGATTACCCGGATTGTCCATGAGGCGGGAGGGCTCTGCTATTATGACGGGGCCAACTTGAATGCGGTGATGGGCATTGCCAGGCCGGGGGATATGGGCTTTGATGTGGTGCATTTAAACCTGCACAAGACCTTCTCCACGCCGCACGGGGGCGGCGGCCCGGGAAGCGGTCCAGTGGGCTGCAAGGAATTTTTGGCGCCCTTCCTGCCGGGACAGGGGACCGAGGAGTCCATCGGGCGGGTGAAAATGTTTTACGGCAATTTCCTGGTGGTGGTAAAGGCCCTGGCATACATATTGACCCTGGGAAAGGAGGGGATACCGGAGGCAGCGGCCAACGCGGTGCTAAACGCAAACTATATGAAGGCGAAGCTGTCGGATGTGTATGAGATGGCTTATCCGGGTCCCTGCATGCACGAGTTTGTCATGACCCTGGAGGGCCTTAAGAAGAAGGCTGGGGTATCCGCCATGGATATCGCAAAGTCCATGCTGGATTACGGAATTCATCCGCCGACCATGTATTTCCCGCTGATTGTCCATGAGGCCTTGATGGTGGAGCCCACGGAGACAGAGCCCAAGGAGACCCTGGACCAGGCGGTGGAGGCCCTTCACGAAATTTACAGAAAGGCGCTGGAAAATCCGGAGGCTCTTCACGGCGCGCCCTACAAGACGCCCATCGGCAGGCCGGATGAGGTGAAGGCGGCCAGAAAGCCGGTGCTCCGGTATCACTGGGAAGAATGAAGAAGCTATATTGGATTGAGACAGAGAACACAGAGCCCTATTTGAATCTGGCCATGGAGGAGCATCTCACCCTCCATGGCCCGAAGGAGGCCTGCCTGCTGTTTCTCTGGCAGAACCGCCATACCGTGGTAATCGGGAGAAATCAGAATTGCTGGAGGGAGTGCCGGGTGGAGGCCCTGGAGCACGAAGGGGGCTTTCTGGCCCGGCGCCTCTCCGGCGGGGGCGCGGTGTTCCACGATTTGGGGAATCTAAATTTCAGCTTTATCGCGGACCGGCAGGATTACCAGGTGGACCGGCAGCTGGATGTGATTTTGGAGGCAGCTCGGATGGCGGGAATCCGGGCGGAGAAGACAGGGCGGAATGATATCACGGCAGAGGGCCGGAAGTTTTCAGGGAATGCATTTTACAAGACGGAGGGCAGGTGCTGCCATCACGGCACGCTGATGATTGACACGGATTCGGAGGCGGTTTCCCGCTATCTGACCGTGCCGGCTAAGAAGCTTGCCTCCAAGGGGGTAGCCTCGGTGAAATCCAGGGTGGCAAACCTGCGGGAATTTTGTCCGGGCCTCACTGTGGAAAGGATGAAGCGGTATCTCATCGCGGCCCTTGAACAGGTTTATGGCATGCCTGCTAAGAAGCTTGTCTGGGACGCTCCCGCAGAGGAGATTTTAAAGAGCCGGGAGCGCTTTGCCTCCTGGGAATGGAAATATGGACGCAGGATTCCCTTCAGCCGGGAGGCGGAGGGGAGGTTTGCCTGGGGAGGCATCTGGATACAGCTTCAGGTAAATGAGGGCCGGGTTGCGAGGGCGCGGGTGTATTCAGATGCCCTGGAGCAGAATCTGGCACAGTCTCTGGAGGAGGCGTTTGCGGGCGCGCCCTACGGAGCCCAGGGGCTGGCGGACTGCGTGGAGCGGGCGGCGGCGTCCTGGGAGGGAGCGGCAGGGAAAGAGCGGATGAAGGAAGACATAAAGGGACTGGTAAGACAGGCCCTCGCGTGACAGTTACCGCGCAAAAATACAGAGAGTCTAGGGGGAAATCAAAATGGAAGAAGCAAGAGCAGCTTGGGACCTGGCGGTAATCGGGGGCGGACCCGGCGGATACGAGGCGGCCCTTGAGGCTGCGGGGAGGGGACTGCGTACGGTCCTCATCGAGAAGGGAGAGCTGGGAGGCACCTGCTTAAACCGGGGCTGTATTCCCACAAAGACTCTGCTGCACACAGCAGAGCTGTTCCATGAGGTGGACTGCGGCGGGCCAATCGGCCTTGCGGCCAGCGATATTTCTGTCTCCATGAAGGGGCTTATGGCGCGGAAGGCAGAGGTGGTGGAGCAGCTGAGGAAGGGAGTGGCCTCCCTGATGAAGAGCCATAAGATTACAGTGATTTCGGGACGAGGAACGCTCTTAGATAAGGACACTGTTAAGGTGGAGACCGCGGAGGGGTCCCAGATACTTTCCGCCGCCCATGTGCTCATCGCCACAGGCTCTGTGCCTGCCTGCCCGCCCATACCGGGAGCAGACCTGCCAGGCGTATTTACAAGCGACGGATTTCTGGAAAAGGAGGAGCTTTTAGACCGCCTTTTGATTATCGGGGGCGGGGTGATTGGCATGGAGTTTGCCTCCATTTACAGCTTCCTGGGAAAAGAGACTGCCGTGGTGGAGGCAATGGACCGGATTCTTCCCGGCATGGACCGCGAGATTGGGCAGAATCTGAAAATGATTTTGAAAAAGCGGGGCGTGGATATCCACACAGGGGCCCTGGTGGAGCGGATTGAACAGACAGAAAATGGGCTTTCCTGCATCTTCCGGGAGAAGGACGAGGAGAAGCAGGCTTTTGCGGACGGCATACTTATCGCCGCAGGGCGCAGGCCCTGCACAGACGGGCTCATCACCGAGGAGAGCAGCGATGCGGTGAAGGCGTTGAAAATGGAGCGGGGAAGAATTCTGGTGGATGCGCATTTTGAGACAAGCATTCCCGGGGTGTATGCCATCGGAGATGTGACCGGGGGGATACAGCTGGCCCACGCCGCGTCCGCCCAGGGACGGCAGGCTACGGCCCGCATGGCGGGGGAGACGCTGGATATCCGCACGGACCTGATTCCCTCCTGCGTGTATACAAGCCCGGAGATTGGCTGTGTAGGTCTTGACGCGGACACAGCGAAGAGCCGGGGAATCGCTGTGATAACAAAGAAATATCCCATGTCGGCCAATGGAAAAACCCTGATTGCCCGTGAGGAGAGGGGATTTATCAAGGTGCTGGCAGACAAGGACAGCCGGAGCATCCTTGGGGCGCAGATGATGTGCGCCAGGGCCACGGATATGATAAGCCAGTTCACCCAGGCTATAGCGAATGGGCTGACGCTGGAGGACATGGAGCGGGTGGTGTATCCCCATCCCACCTTCAGCGAGGGAATCGGGGAGGCAGTCCGGGAGTAAAGCTGCTATGCGCCCGGCGGGATTTTCAGAATAAAAAAACGGCTATAGATGAAGGGAAATGTTATATTTCCTCTCAGCTATAGCCGTCTTTTTAATCCACGCGCCTTGCTTTGTGCAGCCGCCACAGACGTTACTCCTGCAGTTAGCTCGGCCCAGGCTGCCTTGCGGCACACGAGAGCTTCCCCTTAGTGCTGCTGCATTCCTGCCCTGACACGGTTCAAGGATTCCCGTTGCGCAAGACCCAAACGTCAACGCCACTTACAAAAGGCAGCTCTGCAGCAAACGGCCCGAGGCAAGGCATCACCCCTGCTGGAGCGGATTGCAGGTACAGGGCACCGCTATCTCCCCGGCTGCGTGGACTGTCTGTAAGTATAACCGCCCACAGCGCATTTGTCAAGATGCGCTGTGGGCGGAAGCTTAAGAAGTAACTGAGAAATTAACAAGCTCTTATTTTTCAAAGGTACCCCGCACTACGGCAGTGCCCTCCGCCACCATGACCTGCCCTTTGGCGATGACGGTGTGGAGGCTCAGATCCTTCTCCCGCAGCAGACAGATATCCCCGTCGCAGCCTGGCAGGATGCGGCCCTTGCGGGCAAGCTTTAGGATGCGGGCCGGATTGGAGGTCAGGGGCTTTAGAGCAAGCTCCAAGGGAAGTCCCGCTTTATTTACGCACTCCCGGAGCTCCTTTAACAGGCAGGACGCGTTCCCCACGCCCAGGCCCTGGAATTCTCCCTTCTCATTGAAGATGGGAAGGCTTCCCTGGCCGTCGGATGAGATGGTGAAGTGATCGCTTGATACGCCTGCGTCAAGAAGGCGGAGGATTCCCTTGGATACCGGAACCTCATCGTCGTCGTCCAGGCTTCCTGTGAAGTCAATGGTCCCTCCGGCCTTTGCAAACTCCAGGGCGGATTCAAAGAGAGCCGCGTTGCGGCCCACATGGGTGGGGAGGAACTGGGAGAAGGGAATCTCGGTCTCCCGCACGGTGCGCCAGATGAAATCCATCATGCGGGGACCGTCGCCCATGTGGACATTTACAATTCCCGCCTTGCCGGAGAGCATGCCGCCTACCCGGATGTCAGCGGCAATCCGGGCAAATTCCTCAAAGGTGGGCTGGGAGGAGCGGTGGTCGGAGATGGCCACCTCCCCCACGCCAATCACCTTGTCAAGCAGCATGATGTCGCGCATCACATCGCCGGTGATGGTGTGTACGGGAACCCGGTAAGACCCGGTGTATACATAGGTGGTGACCCCTTCCTCCTCCAGGGCGTGGGCCTTGGCCAGCAGGGCCTCCATGTTTCGGGCTACCCCGTCGGTGCCGATGCAGCCCACCACGGTGGTGACGCCGTTTAAGGTGAGGCCGGTGAGAGTGGCCTCCGGGGTGCGGGTGTGAAAGCCTCCCTCCCCGCCTCCTCCCAGGATGTGTTCGTGGCTGTCAATGATGCCGGGGATTAGGAGAAGGCCTGTGCCGTCAATTTCCTTTACCTCTACGGCCCCGCCCAGGTCCGCCTTCAGATTCTCTCCAAGGGCTCCTATCTGAGAGCCGATCAGCATGACATCTTTGATGCCGGCGTATTCCGGCTGATATACTTTGGCGTTTCGGATGATTGTGATCATAATCGTACATTCCTTTCTCATGTGATGTGCCGGAGGGCAGAGTCGGTGCCCTCTAGGGTATGCGTGCTCCGGCAGATTTTGCGTGCGGCTATTGGAGGTTGACAGCGATAGCCACGGCGATGGCGGCGGTTCCCAGGAGGAAGAAGAAGGCCTGCATCTTGATTTGGAACCGGGCCCATTTTCCCCAGTCAATGCGGGCTACGCCCAGGACACCGATAAGGCTGGCGGATACCGGGGTGAAGGCATCCACAAAGCCAGCTCCCAGCTGGAAGGCCAGCACAGCTACCTGACGGGAAACACCTACCAGGTCGGCCAGGGGAGCCATGATGGGCATGGTCAGGGCGGCCTGTCCGGAGTTGGAGGTTACAATCAGGTTAAAGCAGCTCTGGAACAGGTACATAAACTCCGCGCCGATGAAGGCGGGGACACCGTGAAGAACTGTGCCGATTCCATAGAGGATGGTGTTTAAGGTGGAATAGGTGTCCGCGTCGGATCCGCCCAGCACCAGGAGGATGCCCTTGGCCATACCCACGACCACAGCGGTTCCGGCCAGATCCGCCACACCGCTCTGGAAGGCGGAGGCCATGGAGTTGATGGTCATGCCATTTAACTTGAAGATAATGGCTGTGACGCCGGCGGCAAAGCCCATGACAAAGAACTGGGAGGCAATCTCAGGGATATAGTAGCCCTTTTGGGTCACACCCCAGATAATCCAGATGAGGACGGCAAGCATTTCCAAAAGGATGAGCTTGTGGCCAAGATTAAATTCACGGGTTTCCTCCGATACGCTGTTTAAGCGGTCGCGGAAGTAGGCGTCGCCCTGATACATAACCGAGCGGGAGGGATTTTTGCGCACCCGCTCCGCATATACCATCATGTAGGCTGCGGAGGCCAGGGTTACGACCACCCACAGGGCCAGGCGGAAGCTGGCGCCGGAGAGCACGGGGATTCCAGCGATTCCCTGTGCCACAGCCACGGAGAAGGGGCTCATCCAGGATGCGGCGTTGCCCACCTGGGAGGCCACGTAGGTGACCACCACGGCCACAATGGAGTCATATCCCAGGGCGATGACAAAGGGCACCATAATCATGGAGAAGGGAATACACTCCTCCGCCATGCCGAAGGTGGCGCCGCCCAGGGAAAAGAGGATGAAGAGCAGGGGCAGAGCCAGCCGCTCCAGGCCCTTGGAGCGCTGGATAAAGGCGTAAATGCCTGCGTCGATGGCGCCGGTCTTCATGATAATGCCGAAGGATCCGCCTACCACCAGAATCAGGGCGCAGATTCCCACGGCGGATCCGGAACGATCCCCGGTCACGAGGCCTTCAAATACGTAGTTTAAGAAGCCAAAGCCGCCGAAGTCCTCGGTTCCCCATACGCCCGCGATTTTGTGAAGCTTTTCGCTGGTATCATAGATGGATTCGCCGTACTGCTCATAGAGCACGTCGTCGGTGAGGCCCAGCTCATCCAAAGCTTCCTGGGTCCAGGAGGCGGAATCCGTGGCTAAAAAGGCGTCCAGAGCCTCCGGGTCCACGCCCAGATCCTCCATGAGCGCCGGGTCCTGGTCCATGGCGGTCAGGTGCTCCTTCACTGCGTCCGTATCCAGGTTATAGCTGTAGCGGAAGGTGTCGGCCATGAGCACGGTCCGGGTGCTTGTCTCACCGTCGGAATCCAGGTATTCAATGGTGTGGGTGCTGAATTTTCCTGCCGGGATCAAAAAGGTGAGTATCCAGCAGATGACCACCACGAAGAAGATGATGGCATAGGTGTGCGGGGTTTTCATCTTGGTGAAGTCCCGCTTGGGCTTGGAGTGGTTGTTTTTTGCTGACATGATCGCTGCTCCTTTGAATGAAAGTCTATCACTAATAATAACAGAAAAAAAATAAAAATAAAGACCAAATCGGTGCTGCATTTTCGATATAGAGCTCTCGCTGTTCTCCCTTTCAGCTAAATTGTTTACAGCCAAAACATTGCGCTGCGGTCTAAAATAGTCTTGCGCTCTTTCCAATCAGGCATAAGCATGGTCAAGAAACTATAAAAATGCCTTGAATGATCTGGGTGGATAAAATGGCAGAACTCATGCATTACGACATATTCGATACAGTTTCGGGGGGCTTCCAGTAAACGCTTGTTCAGTGTAATAACCCCTTTTTTTGCCAAGCAAGAGCCCCACCGTGTCTCCATGTCACGAATCCGCAATGTCGGCATAGGCACTCCATATTTTTGAAATACTGGGTAGATTTCGGAAATAATTCCCCCAAAGACAGTTCGACACTGCTCATCCAGGTAGCGGGTCACCATCCTTTGCTTTTTCGCAAAGTCTTCCGTGTCTTTCACACAAAGGTGCAGATATATCCCATCAGAAGAAATTGTGTCCCGCACATTTTTCTCCACTTTCAGTCGAACTCCTCTGCCCAGCAGATAGAAAGTTTCTCCACTGACATATTGCTTGGGTTGAGGGGCATACTGTGCCATCTCACGAAACTTTCTTTGTGC
>CALWMT010000045.1 GCA_944382045.1 uncultured Enterocloster sp.
TCGGGGAGAACGGCGCCTGGGCCCAGGTGATAAAGGATCTCATCGTTCAGATAGCGGCCAACAACAGCTATACAGACGTAAAGCTTGCCCTGGTATACGATGCGGGGAAGCTGTCGGATACGGAGAGCTGGGAGTTTGTCAAGTGGCTTCCCCATGTGTGGTCAGAGGACAAGCGGACCCGATACTACGCCACCAACAAGAATGAGGCCAATGAGGTATTCTACTCCCTGGGCCAGATTATGCGGAACCGCAGCGAGAACAGTGATGGGGAGCTTCGGCCCTACTATGTCCTCTTTGTGCTGGACAAGGAGCTTTTGGAGGGAGAGCTTCTCGCCAAATACATCAGCACAGCCAGCGCAGACATCGGACTTTCCACGGTCATTACAGCGGAGCGGTACGAGAACCTGCCCAACAGCTGTGAGTTTATTATTGAAAACAGCCATGATTTTTCCGGCGTCTACAGCACGATCGGGGAGAACGCAGGGCGGCTGCCGATTGCCTTTGACAAAACGAATGACAGGGACCTCATGCGCTTTGCCAAGCGCCTGGCCAATATCCGGGTGGATGAGACAGAAAACGGAGGGGAGCTTCCCGCCTCGGTGTCCTTCTTTGAAATGTATGGCATTGCAAGGCCGGAGGAGCTCGGAGCAGCGGAGCGCTGGCGCAGAGCCAGGACATCGGAGACCATGAAGGCCTGCATTGGCTTCAAAACGGGAAAGAGCCTCTGCTATCTGGATATTCATGAGCGCTACCACGGCCCCCATGGCCTTGTGGCGGGCACAACCGGATCAGGAAAATCCGAGACGCTCCAGACCTACATACTCTCCCTGGCGATCAATTACAGCCCGGAGGACGTAGGCTTCTTCATCATCGACTACAAGGGCGGAGGCATGGCCAATTTATTTGACAGCCTGCCCCACATGATCGGAGCCATCTCAAACCTCTCCGGCAATCAGGTAAAGCGTGCCATGGTGTCCATCAAGTCGGAGAACAAGCGCAGGCAGCGGATGTTTTCCGATTACGGGGTGAACAACATAAATGCCTATACCTCCCTGTACAAGAATGGGGACGCCAAGGAGCCAATCCCCCATCTGCTTATCATCATCGACGAGTTTGCAGAGCTGAAGCGGGAGGAGCCTGACTTCATGCGGGAGCTTGTATCCGTGGCTCAGGTGGGTCGAAGCCTGGGCGTGCACCTGATCCTTGCTACCCAGAAGCCGGCGGGCACGGTGGATGACAACATCTGGTCAAACTCCAAGTTCCGTCTCTGCCTTCGGGTGCAGGACCGTCAGGATTCCATTGACATGCTCCACCGGCCGGATGCAGCCTATTTAACTCAGGCGGGCCGGGGCTACCTGCAGGTTGGAAACGATGAGATATTTGAGCTCTTCCAGTCTGGATACTCCGGGGCTGCCTATGACGAGTCCCTAGGAAATGCCAAGCTGATGGTGGCCCAGATCCTCGATCCGGTGGGGAAGGTTGATCTGGCGGGCAATCATTTCAAGATCAAGCATCAGGAGGAGACGCTTAGAAAATGGATTGGAGCTCTGTGCCGGTCTGTTGAGCAGGCCCTTGCGGCCTTTGAACCCCAGAGCCCTCGGGAGCTTCTGTTTGAGGATGATTTTATAGAAGCGGTATACGCTGCAGTCGCCGCCCAGGGAAGAGACTTTAAGAGAAGTCAATACAATGACGCCCGCCTGCGCGAATTTATAAAGCTTTGGAGCGCCTTTGAGGGAAGCTCTGAGGAGGAACGGACAGGGCAGATTATAAAGGCCGCCGGCGAGCAGGGAATCAAGCTCCCGGAGATCAAGAGCAAGACGCAGCTGGAGGCGGTGAACGAATACCTGCACAGAATGGCGATAGAAAATGGCTATACCAGGACCTTTACGCTCTGGATGCCGGTGCTTCCGGATCATCTGCTCCTTACAGATATCGAGGAATATCGGGATTTGGAGATACGGGAGCAGCCTGAGAGGAAGGAATGGACGCTGTCCGCGGTGATTGGAAAGGGAGACGATCCGGAGAATCAGAACCAGATGGCCATAGGAGTGGATTTCGCCAACAACGGACATCACGCCATCTGCGGCACGGTATCTACCGGAAAATCCACCCTGCTGCAGACCATCATTTACTCCCTGATCAGCAAATATTCCTCGGATGTGGTCAGCCTCTATATCATTGACTTCAGCTCCAAGCTTCTGACGGTATTTGCGGATAGCCAGCATGTAGGCGGAATTATGACCGACGCGGAGGAGGATGCTGAAAAAATTGCAAAATTCTTCACCATGATCGCCAGCGTGATAAGCGAGCGCAAGACCCTGCTGGCCTCCTCGAACTTTAGAGATTATGTGGAGCACAGCGGCAGGACGCTTCCGGCGATTCTCATTGTAATTGATAATTATGCCAGCTTTAAGGAGAAGACGGATGAGAAGTATGAGGATACCATCCGCCATCTGGCGAAGGAGGGAATTGCCTATGGCATCTACCTTCTGGTTACGGCTGGCGGCTTCGGCACGGCTGAGATAGCGAACCGGCTGGCGGACAGCTTCCGCACCACCATCTGTCTGGAAATGTCGGATATCTATCAGTACGGCGATGTCATGCGGGTGGTTAAGCCTTCTATTTATCCGGAGAGCAATATTAAGGGCCGGGGACTTGTGTATCTGGGTGAACGGATTATTGAATTCCAGACCGCGCTGGCCTGTGCGGGGGAGAGCATTTTCGAGCGCAATGAGAATATACGCAGGCGGGTGGAGCTTGTAAACAGCATCAATCCCGGAAAGCCTGCGAAACGGATTCCCGTTATCCCGGACAATCCTACCTGGGAGCTGTACACGAAGGAGGAGGAGTATGACAGCCTGATTCACAGCAGGGAATTCCTGCCTCATGGCTATGATGCGAAGACAGCTGCCTATGCATCCATCAATCTGACCAGCCTGCTCACGTATATCATCGGAGGCACCAAAAAGAGCGGAAAGTCCACCTATATGAAGACACTGATTCGGGCCAGCGCGGATAAGGAAAGCCAGGTCTGCATAATCGAGATTGGCTCCAGTGAGTTCGCACAGATTGCCGCAGATACGGGCTGCCGCTATGTGACAGACGGGGAAGGCATCTATGACTATGCCAAAAACACGCTCCTCAAGGAGGCGGGTGCCCGGGCGGCTAAGAAGAGCGAGTGCCTGGCAGCCCATATGGAGGATGACGAATTTTTTGAGGCTATGCTCCCCTACAAACGGCACTGCGTGTTTATTCCCAACATGCCCGGCTTCCTGCACATGCTCTACGACAGGGATTCCCAGGCGTTTAACGCGGTAAATGTATATGAGACCCTGGTGGGAGACAAGGGATATCACTATAACTTTTACTTCTTTGCGGAGATAAGTGATTCGGATATCAGTGATATTCTTGGATATCGGTTTATGCAAAACTTTAAAGAAGGAGGAAGGGGCATACGCTTCGGCGGAAAATATCATGCGCAGAAGCTGCTTGCTTATGCCAATGTTCCCCTAAAGCTTCAGGGGGCAGCGGGCAGGCCGGGCGTGGGTGTGGTGTCCTGCGAGGACGATGCAGCTCCCATGGAGCAGGTGGTTGTCCCGAATTATAAGGGATGATTGCGATTTTATCCTTTAATCGGTGCCCGCCGGAGCAGGCGCTCATAGAGAAGGGCTGCCGGTGGGAGACGGCCGCCCGTTCCGACGAGGAGCTGCGCTTCCTCCCCATATCCCAGGAGGAGGAGCTGTCCCCATTTTATGAGGAGGACAGAGTGCTGGACCTTATCTATTTTGAGATAAAGGATGCGTCCGATGTGGAGCGCCTGAAGCTTCTGCGGAAAAAGGAGCCCCAGGCCCTGCTGGCTCTGCTGACCTCTGCGGACATCTCCCCTGTGCTCTACCTAAGGCCAGGGATTGCGCCGGCTATGCTGCTTCTGCGCCCCTTTGGGGCAGATGGGTTTAACGACTCCAACAGTGAGCTGTTTGATGCCTATTTCTCCGACAAGGCAGCGGACAAAGAGGACTGCTTTGTTCTCAAAACCAGGGAGGACATGACCCGTTTTCCCTATGAAAAGATCGCTTTCTTTGAGGCGAGAAATAAGAAAATATTCCTGCGGATTGGAAGCGAGGAATATGATTTTTACGACAGCATAGAGAATATTGCAGGGCAGGCTCCGGACTATTTTGTCCGGTGCCACAGAGCCTATCTGATCAATGGAAAAAAGATAAAAAGGGTGCACATGGCGGAGAATTATATTGAGCTCCACGGAGGTGCGGCAGTTCCCTTGTCAAGGACCTACCGCCAGAATATAAAGGAATTTGTCCAATGAAATATATATTTACCGAAGAACAATTTCTGGCCCTGCTGGCTGTGGGGAATATAGAAAGGCTTTATTCCTTCAAAATGATAGATGATATGGAGGACGAGGCCTTGATTGACGCGGTTCACAGCCTTTACGGGCGGAAATGGCTCCAGGAGAGGGAGGATCGGCTTGTACCCTGTCCTGCCCTTGAGGAGATGCTGGCAGTTATGAGGTCCGCGGCCTGGGCAGTGAAAATCCAGCTCTTTCAGCCGGGGCTTTCTCAGCGCCTTCTATACCCAGAGGAGGCGGGGACTGCAGTGATCTTGGAGCGATGCCAGACGTCGAGGGAGCTTTCTATGAAGCTTCAGCGAGCCCGGCAGGAGGAGCTTATATTTGAGATTATGGATAATGAGCTGGAGGCCTATGCCCCAGCGCTCACCGAGGAGGAAGAGGGAGCGCTTTGTCTGGAGGAGATGTACCGGGAGGGCAGGCCGGTTTTTGAGGCGGAACGGGTCCGAACGGAGGATGGAGGTACAGAGGCGGTTCTCACTGTCCGCGCCCTTCCCTTTCTCTGCCTGGTCCGATGGGAATGGGGGGATACCGCATCCTTGGCCTTGTATTCAGACAATTTTTTTAAAGAATTATTCCAGCAGATAACAGGGGGTGAGGCAGCTTGATTAATGTGGACATATTCGTTCCGGCTCTGGATCGATCCTATAATTTTAATCTGGATGAGGAGGCAGGGATCCGTTTTTTAATCGATGAGATCGCGGAGCTTCTTTGCAAAAAGGAGCATTCCTCCCTGGCTGGAGAAAAGGAGAATCTGCTCATGGGATCTCTGGACCGAAGAATGTATTTTAACTCCAAATATTCTCTCAAGGAATACAGCATTAAGAATGGCGATACGCTGATTCTTGTCTAGGCGGGATGTATTTCATCAGGGAAAACCTGCACTTTGTCAGCTTTTCCTGAAAAAAATTAGATTTGGGGTTATTATAAAGCCACAAGAGGAGTTGATGAGGTGATGCAGATTCAGATAAAAGCAGGACGCCTGCAAATGGGCGCGGAAGCCCTGGAGGAGATTTCTAGGGCACTTAAACGGGAGTCGGAGGAGATCCTTTCCGCAAGGCGGACGCTGGAACGCCAATCTGTATTCTCCCATGAATTGAGACAGTTAAGAAGCATCGAGGCTTCTATCGAGGAGGATGAGCGGCGGCTTGAACGGCTGTCCTATGGACTTACCCGAATTGATTCCCTTTATCAGCAGGCGGAGCGCTCGGCCTTGGAGCGATTTGAGGCAGGCTGGTTCCTAAATACGCCGGCAGATGCGAAGGAGCTGGAGCTGTCGGGCTTCATCCATAGATCCGCGGCAGTGCTTTTCAGGAGGTGATAGAAAAATGGCAGTGAATGAAAAATTAGAGATTGACACCATGCGTCTTCAAGGTGATATTGATGATCTCCGGTCTCATCTGCGGCGCATGGAGCAGCAGGGGGAGGAGATGATGGGCGGAATAAATGCCCTGAGCCAAATGTGGGAGGGCCCGGCAAAAGCAGCTTTTACCGTTCAGTTTCAGGCTGACTACGAGACGCTTCAGTCCATGGGGCAGGTTTTGGATACCCTGATCAAAAGCTTGGAATTTGCCAAGGAAAATTACAATACCTGCGAGAGCAATGTCGCGTCAATTATCAGTTCAATACGGATTTAAGGAGTGAGAGGATGGATATTACGCTGCGAGTAACTCCAGAGGCTTTGAAGACAAAAGCCAACGAGGTGGAAGGTCAGATAAAAGCATTGGAGACAGAATTCAACACGATTCAGGATCTTGTCTCCCGAACCAGCGGTTATTGGATCGGCGAGGCGGGCGAGAGGGCGAGGGCTGAATTTGAGAGCCAGAGGGAGGATATTGACACGATCCTTAAACGCTTTAAGGAGCATCCCATCGATCTGATGAAGATGGCCGGCGTATATGACGAGGCCGAGCAGGCGGCGCTGGCACAGAACCAGACCCTGGAGACGGATATCATTGTATAGGAGGAATCGGAAGGATGGGGAGAAGTGAAATTCTTTTCAATTATCGGCAGGCAATCAGCCAGGCGGAAAAGCTGGATGACACAGCACGCAGGATTGATCGGCTGGCAGATGACAGGATGGGGGAAACCATCAGCAGCCTGAAGGCTGCGTGGCAGAGCGACAGCTCCCCCCAGTTTTACAGCAAGATGAGCCAGGTCCAAAGCGATATCCGCACCCATGCAGAGAATATCCGAAAGGTGGCAGACAGCATCCGCGAGACAGCGGAGGAAATTAAACGGGCAGAGCTCAGAGCCCTTGAGATTGCAAAGAGAAGGGACTATGACTAATTAAAGCAGCAATTCAAAACGGCGTCACATCCGCTGTTCTGAAAAATAAAAGGACAATTTTTTTAGGAGGAAATGAAAATGGCAGAGATTAAGGTAACATCCAATGAGCTTCGCACCAAGGCGGAGGAGCTTCGGCAGCTGAACAACCAGTTCAAAAAGGAAGTGGAGGACATGACGGCCACAGAGAATAAGCTGATGGGTATGTGGGACGGCGAGACAAAGGATGCCTTCCATACCGCCTACACCAGCGATGTGGCCCAGATGGATGAATTTTACAACACCATCGAGAAATATTGCCAGGCCCTGGAGAACAATGCAGAGGAGTACGATTCCGCAGAGCAGAGAAATCTGGGAACAGCCTCCAGCCGCACCTACAAATAGACATTTTACCATTTATGCAGAAGCAGTCGGAAACAAATATAGATTAAAAAGGAGATATTGATTATGAACGGAACATTACGCGTAACCCCCGAGCAGCTTATTTCTACAGCCGAAAGCTTTTCTTCCTCTGCAGCAAGCGTGCAGAATTTGACCAGCAGCATGCTGAGCACGGTTGACAGCCTGGGCAGTACCTGGGCCGGCGAGGCTGCATCCGCATACTACAACAAGGCCCACAGCCTTCAGGACAGCATCAACAAAATGGTGCGCATGATCCAGGAGCACTCCACAGATCTCAAGGCGATGGCGCAGGTTTACCAGGAGGCGGAGAGCGCCAGCCAGCAGAATGCGCAGGCCCTTCAGACCGATGTGATTGTCTAATCAATCGAATTTCCCTCCGGCAGGACTCATGACAGCCCTGCCGGAGATATGTATATCTGCGATAAAGGAAGATGTCTTATGAGAAAATATGCAAAATTATTGTCCTCCCTGCTGTGTATTCTGGCTCTGTGCTGCAGCCTGGCCTATGGAGCGGAAGCGCCCTGTGAGATGAATGCGCAGACCACAGGAGATACGATTACCGCCTTTGTGAAGGCCCCGGAGGCGGAAATTTCCCAGGTGCATATCGGCAATGAAGAATGCCAGTCCTATACCCAAGGGGAGCTGGGGGCCATCCGCACCGTTGTGATCGTTGACAATTCCCTCTCCATCCGCCAGACCTACCGGGAGGGCATAAAGGATTTCCTTAAGGAGCTTGTGGCGGCCAGGAGGGACGGTGACACCTTTACGATTGCGACCTTTGCCAAGGATATCACCTATCTGGTGCAGGACAGCAATGACTATCTGGATATCAGGAACAGGATTGATGCATTTTCCTTTGTTGATCAGGAGACCTTTTTTTCCAACACGCTGTACGATGTGCTGACGGATCTGGAAGGCAGCTCCGCGGGCATTTATACACGGGTCATCGTCATCGCTGACGGAGTAGACAATGAGACGCTGGGATATACGGAGAGCGAGCTGCATGAAAAAATCCAGGATGCCCTGATTCCCATCTACACCATCGGCTGCAGCTCAGACAATAATGAAGAAAATTTGAAAAATATGTTCTCTCTGTCCCGGCTTTCCAATGGAAAGAGCTATTTAGCTGATGAAATTGGCTTCCCGGGAATTCTGCAGGATATTCTGCAGGATACGGACATTATAAAAATCACAATCACCCCGCCGGATGCGCTGTGTGACGGCACGGTCAAGAATGTGCGGATAAGCTTCGGAGAGGCCTACTGCGGAGCGGAGCTTGCAATGCCCTTTAAGGAGCTTGCCGCGGAGCCCGAGACTGCTCCTGAGACCACAGCCCCGCCGCCTGAGACTGCTTCGGCAGTGCCGGATGAGCCTGAGGCCAGCCTGCCGATACCATCGATTCTCATCGGGGCCCTGGGCATCTGCCTGGTGTGCGGGATTTTGGCCGCGGTTATGCTTTCAAGAAAAAGGAAGGCGGATACAGGGCCTGAATCGTCGGATCTCCCGGAATGGAAGCCTGTGCAGGAGACCAAGGCTGCTCCTGCTGCGGCCGGGGAGACAGAGCTTCTGAAGCCCGGACACCCCCGCTCGGGAGATGAGACCGGCATTATCAGCGGAAGCCGCTCGGTCAAGCTGTGCCTGCAGGATATCAAGGATCCCTCCAGGACCTTTGAGTACCCTATCCGGGACCGCGTTCTGATCGGACGGGATGCCGCAAGGTGCCAGATTGTCATCGACTACAATCGGTACATATCCTCGGTTCACTGTGAGGTCCTGGCAAAGGGCGGCGGCTATGTGGTCCGGGACGGCGGCGGAACGGTAATCGCCTCGAAAAATGGAACCTTTGTCAATGAAAAGAAGGCTGCACCGGAACAGCCCCTTCCCTCCGGCTCCACCCTGCGTCTGGGTGAGGTCAGCTTTAAGGTATCCTTCCGATGAAAGCGGCGGGTATCTGTGAAAAGGGGGAGGTACGGCGGGAAAACCAGGATGCCATCCTGATGCGCTTGAATGGGAGATCCGGTCTCTTTATGGTGGCGGACGGGGTAGGAGGCTCCGGCAGCGGAGGGGAGGCAAGCGCCTATCTGACAGCCTGCTTCGGGCAGTGGTGGGAGGAGCACTTCCCCGCAGAAGCCGGCCGGCCCTTTGCGGATCTGTTTGACGAGACAAAGGCACTGGCAGAGCGCGTCAATGAGGAGCTGTACCGCCGCTTTGGGCCGGGAGGCGGCTGTACCACTATGGTGCTGCTGTTCATTCATCAGGGAATCTTCGGCTATCTCTCTGCCGGGGACAGCCGGATCTACCGCTGCAGCCGGAAGGGAGCGCGCTGTCTCACAAGGGATGATGTGTGGGAAAATCAGCCCGATTTCCATGAGGATCTATCCAGCCGCGGAAAGATCCTCAGCGCTGTAGGCGGGGCGGAGCATCTGGAATATTCCTGCGCCACGGAGCGGCTGCTTCTTCGTGAGAGCTTTCTTCTCTGCAGCGACGGCATCTACAAATTTGTGGAGGAGGCGCACATTCTCCGGCAGCTTGCGCGCGTAAGCCGAAGCCTGTTCTTCGATACGGACTGCGCAGGGGCGCTGGCCAGGGCAGCGGTGGGAAACGGCACCTCGGATAATTATTCTGCCATTGTGGTGAAGATCTAAAAAGGAGAGCAGAAGTGAATTATGTAAAAAAAGAAGAGCTCACCGGATTCCGGTCAGCCACGCGCAGGGAGAGGGAATGGATTACAGCCTCTGTAAAAAGAGAAATCCGCAGGGAGCTTCGGCCGATAAGCTTTTGGCTGGCCGTGTGTGCGGTTATTGCCGGATCTCTGCTGCTCAGTCTCCTGACTGAGCAGCAGACGCCTGGATATGCGGCGGTTTCCCTTGTTATGCTTCTCGGATCGGTCTGGGGTGTATGGGAGCTGAGAAAGGCGAGGAGCAGGAGGAAATTGCTCTTAAGGGAGCTGGAGAACGGCGCATATTCTATTATGGACTGCAGGGCGTACGACATTTATTTTACCCTTCGGTCCTCCAATTCCGCTTTCCTAAAGGTGCAGAATCTGTACGGGCAGTATTGTACTGCGTACTTTCGGGTAAGACGTGAGCTGGGGCGTCTCTGTCAAGGTAAGCCTGCGGCAGCTCTCCTTTTAGTTAAATTTAATTGTGATGATTCTTTTAAACTGATAGAAAGGGATACGGGAGGTGAAGATTCATGAGCTCTATTAAGGTTTCCTGGCGGGGGATTCAGTCTGCTGCGGACGAATGTGATTCCCATCGCCAAGAGCTGGCTGATCACATCAGCTCTCTGCGAGGGATCAAATCCTGCCGCGCCATGTCGGGCGGAGAATTTTCTGCCATATATAAAGTGCTGGACAAGGTTATTGATGGACTGGAGGATGAAAAAAGAAGCCTGAAGAGCCTGAGTGACGGCCTGACAGCAGTCAAGAAGGAGTACACCGAATTTGAGAATAAAATTGCCGGGAATATTCGATCGGTATCCGCGGAGGATGTGGAGGCAGAGGAGCATTCCTTTGAATTTCCATGGAGTGACTTGTGGAGCATGATTTCGGAAGGCGGAATCGTCGGAAGCGGCATAGCTGCCGCAGCAAACATGGTCACAGAAGAATGGTCAATCGGGAGCATCATCGATACGGCCGGCTATGGTATATCTGCTATAGGAGATGCAGCGGAGGCCGCGGCAAACGGAACGGAGACTGACTGGGCGGAGGCTCTTTTCGGCCTGGACGATGTTTTTAAAGAGATGGATTTTACGGACCTGACGGGTGCGCAGCGCGCAGGCAAGGCCTTTAAACAATCTCTTATAAACGGCTGGGATGATTTGATTCCGGATATGAAGCTTTTTGACAGCGGTGCAAAATTTACAGAACGGCTCTCCAGCTTTGCTAAATGGGCTGGGCCGATCCTGACAGTAGGGTCCAGCTTGTTTGAAAATATTGAGGAATTTAAGGGGCAGGACGGAAAAACCGGGAGAATTATCGCTGAAACAGCCGTGGAGTCCGCTGTGGATATTGGACTGGGCATTGCTGCCACTGCCGGCGTAACTGCGGCCGCAGCCGCGCTGGGCATAACGGCAGCTCCTGCTGTAGCGATAGGTGCCGCGGCCGTTGGTGTGACCTGGGCAGCCAATTCGGTCTGCGAATGGATAACCGGCGGAAAGGATATCGGAGAGGTGGCTGCGGATGCGGTCTGCAATGCAGGGGAAGCAATCGTGGATGCGGCCAGCGATCTGGGCTCCTCCATCAAAAGCGGCTGGGACAGCTTTACCCAGTGGGCCTTTGGATAAAGACTTCTACACAAAATTAATGCAGAAAGGATTATAAATTATGGATATCAGACAGTTATTACCTATCGGAAGCGTGGTTCTGCTGAAGGGCGGAAGGAAAAAGGTGATGATCTACGGAGTGAAGCAGACAGATAAGAGCAGCGGGATCGAGTACGACTATATCAGTGTTCTCTACCCAGAGGGAAACATGGGAGAGGCCGGCCAGTTCCTGTTTAACCACAGCGATATCGACGAGATCTATTTCCGGGGCTGTGAGGACGAGGAGCGGGATCGGTTTATTGATAAGCTTGCACGGTTTTATGAGAACAAGTAAAAGCAGCCATGCTGGAGATTAACAGTATTTTCGAAAATCAATATAGGATTCTCCGGGTGATCGGCCGGGGAGGCATGGGAACCGTCTATCTGGCGGAGGACACGGAGGACCGCTCGAAATGGGCCGTCAAGGAGGAGTGGATCACCGAGGAGAACCGCGCCCTCCTTACATCTGAGGCAGAGCTCATGGAGCGGCTGTCCCATCCGGCATTTCCGCGGCTGCGGTATAAGACCCAGCGGGATGGGTTCCTCTATCTCGTTATGGAGTACATAAA
The DNA here is from genome assembly GCA_944382045.1 of uncultured Enterocloster sp. Taxonomy (GTDB): domain Bacteria; phylum Bacillota; class Clostridia; order Lachnospirales; family Lachnospiraceae; genus Enterocloster. The sequence goes on from CALWMT010000045.1 coordinate 11,929, forward strand.
TGGACGCACCCTGGAGGACTGCATCAAGGAGAGGGGAAGGATTGGGGAAGCTGTGGTTCGGGATTGGTTTATCCAGATCTGCAGCGCCCTTCTGTATCTCCATGGGCTGGAACCGCCGGTGGTGTACCGGGATCTGAAGCCCTCCAACATCATGCTGGAGCCAACAGGCCAAATACGAATCATTGACTTCGGGATTGCACAGGAATACCGCAGAGGCGGCTCACAGGTGGACGTGGCGGCTCTTACCAGGGGCTACGCGGCGCCGGAGCAGTACGACAGCCGATATTATTTGGATGTGCGCACAGACATCTACGCTTTGGCGGTGACCATCCATTACCTTCTGACGGGCAAGGATCCCAACA
>CALWMT010000046.1 GCA_944382045.1 uncultured Enterocloster sp.
AGTCTCTGTTTCCTGCACAGCCTTTGTATCCTGGTTGTCCTTCACATCCCCGGCGCCGTCCGCATCCTGAGTGTCTGCTTTCTTTGCCTTCTTGGACGCAGCCTCTCTGAGGCGGATATCCATATCCAAATCAGATGCAGCCAGGATGTGAACGCTCTCTCCGCCATAGCTGGCCTTGCCCTTATTTACCTCGTAGTTGGAGGACTCGTTGCTGATCCAGCTGTAGCCCTCAGGGAACTGAAGCTCAATCGAGCCTCCTTTCTCGCTGGTTCCCGTCTGGGTTCCCACATCATTTCCATCTACGTCCACGAAGTGGATGGTGTAGCTGATCTGCTTGCCCTGGCCCTCTTTGTAATAAATGCTTCCGTTCTCATGGGCGTAGAAGCAGACCTGGGCATCGCGCTCAAGGAACAGGGAGATCTTCACCGGGTTTTTGAGGATGTCGCCGTAGGCGTCGTTGATACGGTCGTTGACCTCATCCTCGATGTCGTTGTTGATGTCAACCAGCTTGCTGTAGTTTCCTGTCACCGAGGCCGTGTACTCTTCCGGATAGCGGACCACAAAGCTGAAGCTATAGGCGCGGCTGTCAATCTCCTTCTCTAAATAGGCGCAGATGTCATCTGCGGCCTGGCTTACGGACGTGTAGTGGATAATGTTGCTGCCGTCTTCGTTTTCGATATCCTCGAAGAAGTCATCCATACTGTCCGCAAAGCTCTCGCCAAGGCTGGTGTCCACATTGCCGCTCTCCAAATACTCTGCCACAACGCTGGGGCCATAGTCCGTTCCGGTTCCCGATGCGGATGCCGGGTTCCAGGTGTGGTGGTAGTTGACGCCCTTGATCTGGCTGTCTTCCAGGTTGATGTACTTGTTGCGGAGCTTGTCAAAGCCGTAGCCGTTGCTGCCGATGGGATCCTCGAAGGTCACATCCACGTGGTACCAGTCGCCATCCAGCTCTATCAGATTCCAGGCGTGAAGGTTGTTATAGATGTAGCGGGCGTTCAGGCCGCAGGCCTTGGCCGTCTGCAGGAAAGCGTCCGCGTAGCCCGCGCACTGGGCCTTGCCGTTCACGATGCAGCTGTAGGCCGTAGCGTTCTCCCAGCCGTCTCCTTTCTCGTACTCGCAGTTTTCTACCAGCCACTGGATAATAACGATTTCCTTCTCAAAATCGCTCATATCATCGGTGATGTAGGCGTCCTTGAATTCCTGGATGGCATTTTCAACCTCATCCCTCTCATCCTGGCTCATCATGCCGTAGTTTCCGGTGGTGAAGTCGTTAGCGCCGTACTGCACGGAGCTATCGGAATAGTCATCCCACTCGCTGTCCGTATAGGTGTAGGAGCTGCCGCTGTAGGAACTGCCGCCGGTTCCTGCACTAGTCCCTGCTCCCGCGCTCCCGTCAAAAATCGGAACAGATACGGTGGAGGAAATACCCTTTCCAGCTTCGTAGTAAGGGGTTCCCGTGGCGTCTACCCATGCGCCGCTTGCGTCTACCCAGCAGCCGTCCGGCGTTGTGGTTCCAGCCGCCATAGCGCCGCCCCGGGCCGGATCCAGGTAGTAGCACTTTCCGTCAATCCACTGCCAGCCGGTGAGCATCCCGCCTCTGGGACCGCCGATGCGCGTATCCAGGAAATACCAGGAGCCGTTGTCGAAAATCCAGCCAGTGCGCATTGCCCCGGACTGGGGATCCAGGTAGTACCAGCGGCCGCCGTCCGCCATGTCCTGGTACCATCCGGTAGCCATGATGCCATTTTCATGGATCCGGTAATCCTGGCTGCTATCTACAATCCAGCTCCCGGCAACGGGCTGTCCGTTGTCCGCCAGATACTGCCAGCCGCCTGCGGTTGTCTGCCAGGTACCGCCGAAGGCGGTGGTTCCCATCACCGCGGATAAAAGAGCGGCTGCTCCGATGCGCGCTGCTATAGCCTTTACGTTTCTGTTCATCTTTTTCATATACTCATTCCTCCAAATATTTTTATAAAAATTGTTTTTGCTGCATCTACTTAAAGCCTGACGTTTCGATTTCAGGTGTTCCTGCCGCCTCTTTCATTCACCTCCTCTCGCGGCTTTCCTTTCGTTCCTTACACTATTATTATCGGTGGGGCAAAGGGAGTTTTCTGTGGTTTTGTGGTTTTTTTGTTTTTTTATTTTTTGTTTTTCCTTGAAATGCCTCACCGGCGGGGCCGGGAACCTTCACCTCCTTTTTTGACCTCCCTGTTCGCTTACAATTATCTAATTGGCGGGCTGCGGGAAGTTTTATGGAATTTTCGCCAATTTTTTTAAAATTTTATGGGGCCGGCCGGGTACTAAAAAAAGCCGGCCCAGCATAGCGCCGGCCGGCCTTGCTCTTACTATATTACTGTCCGTCAATCAGCTCGCAGGCCATCTCATAAAAATCCTCCGCCTCCAGGGCAGTATCAAAGGCCATCAGGGTGTAAGCCCTGCCGTCCTGCTCCCAGCTGATGCTGCGGCTGATCTGGTCCTCCACCTGATCCGTCCCGTAGCTGATGACAATGTCCCCCTGCTCCACCAGCTTTTTCTCGCCCTCGGGCACCTCGTAATCCCCGGGCACAAAGCGGTAGTGTGTCTCATTGTATCCCAGGGTCACACCGTTATGGGAAAAGGTCTGCTGGGCTCCGTCTGCGATGCTTCCCTCATACATTCCGGTTCCCTCCGCGAAGAGATTCATGTCAGCCATCCCTTCTTTTTTATAAGTGAGAGAAATTCCCTGGCCGGATGTCACCGCGTTCCCCTCCTCGTCCTCCGCCTGGCTGTATACCGGCATAGCGCTCGCAAAGGCAAAGCCATTGGCAAAGGCCTCCGGCGCTCCCGTGCGGATTCCTACCTCTTCCTCCATGACCGCCAGCTCACTGTACTGGGTAATCTCCTCCTCATGGGTGGAATGGCTGGTCACCGAGGCGATCCTTCCCGCCGCCACGGCGGTCATGCTTGCAAACACACAGATGGCTGCTGCAGCCACCACAACCTTTCTCATGCTCCATTTTCTCATTCCTGATTCCTCCTCAATCTGATCATAGACCCGGCGGCGCAGCTCTGCAAGATTTCCGGAATCCGGCACAGCCTGCCGCGCCCTGCTCTCTAAGGAGCGCTTGATCTCTCTCTCCAGCAGCTTTTCATTTTCCCTCTGTCTCATAGGGCTGCCTCCTTTCCCAAAGGTCCGTCCTCCGCCAATACTGCCTTTAGCTTCTGTCTGGCTGTGTGAAGCCGTGATTTTACGGTTCCCTCCATGCATCCCATCACCCCGGCAATCTCCCGGGTGGACATGTCATTGTAGTAGTAGAGCACCACCGCTGTCCGCTGCTTCACCGGCAGCCCTGCAATGGCCTCATACAGCTCCTCCCTCCGGGCATTCTCCATCACTTCCTCCAGCGCGGAGGCTGCGGCCGGATCCCTGCCGCCGAAAACCTCCTCTACCGGCTGCTCCCGCTTTCTCTGCCTGCATACCCGCCAGGCCTCCCGGGTCATGGTTCTGTACAGCCATTTTGCAAAATATCTGGGCTCCTTCAGCCGCTCCCGGTTCATCCAGCACCGGACAAAGGTCTCCTGGACCACGTCCTCGCTGTCCCCGTGATTGCCCGTGATGAGATAGGCCATGGGAAGCATCCTGGGATAAAAATACGCCATCAATTCATCAAATGCCTCCCTGCTGCCCTCTTTCATCTGCCGGGCCAGTCCCTCTGTCCACTGCTCCATGTAGTCTCCTTTCCGGGCATTCGAGCGTGTTTGAAGCACGCTCTGGGGAAATGCCTGCAGACATTCCCCGCAAATGAAAAGTCCCTCCGGCTCGCCGTCGGAAGGACTTCCTTTTCGGTGCACCTGACATATAGAGGCGTCAGGGCTTCTATTGGTTCATTTTATTTGTACCCATTCCGGACGGCGCATCTTCTTGCCCGGCCAATGGCCGGACAAGAAGCATCGGAGGTTCCTCCGATGTGAAAACAGGGGCAAAACCATGTTTACAAGCAAGCTTGACACCTGCTTTTGCCCCTGTTTTCCCGCCGTCCGGAACAGTTCATTTTATTTATAAATCATATTCCTCGTGGTACACGACCTCCGGCAGGGCGCTTCCGTCGCCATCAGTGACCTCGTCCTCTGCCTCTCCATCATCATCCGTGTAGTAGATCTTTCCTCCGCTTATGCGGTACATATAATCACCATCGCAGCGGTACGCCTTGCTGCTGGTCTGAACCCTTCCGGACTCATTCACCAGGTAGGCGTCTCCATCCACAAAGAAGACCTCATAGTCCTGGCCGTCCTCGGCCTCCACCAGACATCCCTCATAATAAAGATAATCATCCCGCTCGCCATTGTATCCCGCACCCTTATTGGAACCGGAGGTGCCGAAGTAAAAGGTGTATCGGTCTCCCGCATCATCATAGATGGTCTGGCGGCCTGTCCGCATGTAGGAATCCGGATTCGTGTCATAGGGGCTGTCATCCCCAAAATATCCCACCAGGTTCTTCCCATCCACGGACAGCTTTATAAGCCCCGTGCGCATCACACCATATTCATTGAAAAAATAGGAGCTGCTTCCAACCTTCGTGGTGGCATCGTTCATGCTGTCCGCTGTCGATTTCAGATAGGCCGGAGTCCCATCATTTTCCAGATAATACCAGGCATTCTCCCCCTCATCCGGGCATTCCTCGTCGTCGCCCTCCTCGATCGCATCCTCATCATCGCTGGTCCACGGATGCTCGTCCAGATACACCCATGTGCCCTGGTACATATTTCCCTCATTTTCCGTTCCCAGGTAAATGAAGCGGCTGATGCCTGTACTGTCACCGGATTCCGCGTCATCCTCCGCCGCGATCCAGCCGGAGGCCATCACCCCATTCTCATCGAAATAGTACTTCTTATTATCAATCGTCGTCCGCTTATATTCTTCATCGTCCGCGTGAACTGCCTTTCCATTGCTCTGGAAATAAAACCATCGCGATTCCTCCCCCGCAGCGCTGTACTGCTCTGATACATCTCCATCGTCCGGCTCCATCTCCTCGTCGTAAGCCAGACAGCGCCAGCCCGTCTTCATCGCACCGTCATCCGGACCTCCCAGATAGTAGATGTCCTCATCGTCAAAAAACCATCCATACCGCATTCTTCCATCGCTGTCAAAGGCATATTCCCGTCCATTGATGGTTTCCCAGCCATCCGTCTTCATCTTCCCGCTGGAGGTCAGAAAATACCATCCCGCTTCCTTTCCATCCGCCGCTGTATTCATCTTAAGCCAGCAGTTGGATGCCATCACTCCATCTGCTCCCACATAGTACTGATCCTCCACCCAGGCATTGGTCACCATAACTCCATCGCTGCCAAGGTAATAATATTTTCCTCCTGACTGCTCCCATCGGTTGGTCACATAATTCCCCTGGGAGTCTGTATATTTCCAGACCCCATTCTCCTGCACCCAGCCCGCAGCCAGGGCCGTCCCGGAAGCTCCCGCTGTCAAAAGCACGGCAAGCGCCAGGCCCGCCAGCATCCTCTCTCTTTTCACAATCCTGTCCCTCCTCCTTTTGTACTCAATGCATGTCCGCTGCCGCGCCTGTCCCGCAGGGCAGGACGCTGTCTCGAACGATTACTTTCATTTTAAATAATTTTCCGGCTTTACTGGTGAAATTTTAATGAATTTTTGATGAAGTTTTCCTTACAAATATAAAAGCGGCGGACACGCCCTGCCTTTCCCGAATCCGGTTATGTGCAAGGTGTGCCCGCCGTCTGAATGATTTCCTTACATATGTCTGTCCGCGTAATCCATCACGCAGTTCCAGTCGTACTCGTCCAGATCATGGTTTCCCGTCTTGTGGTGGTGGCCGATGTGCCCCTCATGGATGGGATGCTCCGGAAGGGGCATTTTCCTCTCATCCATGCCCTTCACTCCCAGAAGCCGGAACACTGGATCCGCCTGGATGCAGGACTCAAACTGTCCCTCCGGGTCCGCCCAGCTGTCAAAGGTCTTGGAGCTGGTGTACACCAGCCGGGGGGCGATGAGGGAGAGAAGCATGTGCTGGTCAAAGGGCAGGCTCTCCTCATTGTCCTTGTACTTCTGGTAATTGGGAGCGAACCAATAGGGGAAGCGGTTGGCGATATCCCGGATGGTCTCGCCCCTGGATCCCCGGGCGATAGCATCCCCGCTGTTGCCCGCACAGCTGCTCACTGCCATGGCCACGCGCTCATCCTGAGCCGCGCACCAGAGCGCGGTCTTTCCGCCCCGGGAATGTCCGATCACCGCCACCCTCTTAGCGTCAATCAGCGGCTCCGTCTCAAAATAGTCCAGAATCCGGCTGGCCGCCCAGGCCCACACCGTGATGGCGCCCCAGCCGTCTGCGGGCCGCCTGCCCGCGTACTCGGGGAACAGCTTGTGGAATCCTGTGGTAAAGCCCTCGTCATAGTCCGGGGCCACCTCCTGGGTGCGGAAGGCCGCGCAGGCATATCCCCGGGACACAATGGTTTCCGCCGGATAGAAGGGGCTTAAAAAATGCCTTGCCGGATCGCTGTCCTTGATGCCCCGGTTGCAGATGGTGATAAAGGCCGGCGCTGGATGATCCAGCCCCAGGGGAATAAAGGCCACAAAGGTAAAGCTGAAGTGGATGCCCTTTCGCACGGCCTCCACCTCCACGGTCTTGCGCACAGCACGGCCCTCCATGATGGACTCTCCCTGACGGGAGTCCGCCACCCGGATAGTCACCTCCACATCGCTCATATCCGGAAGCCTTCCGTATTCCTCACGGCGAAAGAGCTCCAAAAGCTCCGGCCTGCGCTTCTTGTACCAGTCCTCCGGGCTCTTCACCTCCGTCCCGTCCAGACAGGTAAATACTGAGGGCACACCCCTCTTGTTCTCCGGCATCTCAATCATTTTCTTCTCCTCCTTTTTTCCGCCCGCTGGTCTTAATCTCGCTGGGCGCATAGCCAAACTGTTTTTTAAATACCTGGAAAAAATAGGCGTAATCCCCGTAGCCCAGCATGCGGGCCACCTCATTCACCCGATTCTTCGGATCCCGCAGGAGAATGCGGGCCTTCTCCATCTTCGCCATAGTCACATAGGCGGCAAAGCCCACCCCTGTCTCCCGCTTAAAGCATTTGCTGAAGTGGCCGGTGGACACCAGAAGCCTTCTGCATATATCCGCCTGGGTAAGATTTTTCCCCAGGTTCTGGTCCACATACTCCAGCGCCCCTGCCACCATAGGGGAATACGCTTCCTTCCGTCCCCGGATAGCAGACAGCTCTATCTCCAGCGGATCTGAGGGCTCGTCCTCCCCTCCGTCCTGTGCCTGCTCCTCTTTCCTCTTATTCAGCGCTGCAGCCACATGGAGCAGGGCCTCCTCCAGCTCCTCCGTCATAACAGGCTTCAGCAGATACGCCCGTACGCCATAGCGGATGGCCTTCTGCGCGTATTCAAACTCTCCGTACCCGGAGATGATAATAAACTGTATGTTTTCCTGCTCCTCCTTGAGCCTGCGGATCACATCAAGGCCGTTCAGACCCGGCATCTGTATGTCAATGATCACGATATCCGGGTGCTTCTCCCGTATCAGGCGCAGGCCTGCAATCCCGTCATAAGCGCAGCCTGCCACCTGGCAGCCGTACCTGTCCCAATCCGTAGCCTTGGCAATGGCTTCCACGGCAATCCTATTGTCATCTATGATCACTACCTGATGCATGTATTTCCTTCCTTTTACTGCTGACCGGATATAGGCAGGAGAATCCGAACCCGCGTATATTTGTGATACTCGGACGCAATGGTCAGACCATACTCCCTTCCGTATAAAATGTGGATTCGGTCCTGCACATTCCGGATTCCTATACGCTTTGACTTTTCCCTTCCCTCCTGCAGGCGGCGAAGCCTGGCAGGTTCGATGCCCTCACCGTTATCCCAAATTTCAATCGCCATATTTTCCCCCTCTCTGGCTGCACGGATCCGTATGGTACAGGTCTTCAGAGATGGTTCCATGCCGTGTACCAGAGAATTCTCCACAATGGGCTGTAAAATATAGGTAGGGATATCCACAGACAGGAGGGTCTGGTCCACCTCCCATTGGATCTGAAGCCGGTCTGGGTAAATGCTCCGGTACAGCTCCAGATAACTGGATACGTAAGCCAGCTCCTCGGACAGAGGGCAGGAGATATGGCGCCGGTCCACGTTTCCCCGGAAAAATTTGGACAGCAGGCAGATCAGCCGGCTCACCTGCCGGTCCCCGTTTAACAGGGCAATCCCGTTGATGGACTGAAGAATATTGAACAGGAAATGGGGGTTCACCTGGGATTGAAGCTCATGATAACGCATCTCCAGAAACTGGTATCGGTTCTGCTCCTGGATCTCCTTGTTCCGCACCTCCTGCTCCATCAGCCCCTTAATCCGGCCGGCCATCTCCTGCACATTCAGTGCCACCATCTCCAGCTCCCCGCCCCTCGCAAAATGGGTTGGCAGCATAGTAAACTCTCCCCTGGCCACCCGCTGCACATTTTCCAGGAGAATCTTCATATTTTTTGCCATCTGGCCGAACATGCTCCAGATAAGCAGCATGGCAACTCCCACCACCACCAGGCCGATGCACACCGTAAGGCGAAGCAGATCCTCGGAGCGCTGGTTCTTCTGCCCCACATCCACCTGATTCACAATGGAAAGCTTTCCTCTGCCGATGGGGTACTTGGTCCGTATGATGTTCTCCTCCGAGACATCGCCGATACTTCCCGTGGAGTAGAGCACCTGGCCATTGCGGTCATAAATGGTGAATACACCTGCCCGGCTGCTGTCGATCCCCTCGAAAATCTGTTCCAGCGGCCCCAGCTCCACCTCCGCCATGATGGTTCCGCAGAAGCTCATGGTCTCCGTGTCAAAGACTGAGCGCATCAGCACTGCGCCGTCCATAGACTCCTTTCCGATCCACACCGTGTTCCCCGAGCGGTTCGACAGATGGGCCTGGTTCGTCTCATACATGCGCTTCACATCCGCGGCGTCCGGCATGTCTCCCCGAACGCGGGAATCACGGCAGATGAGGTACACCTGCTCCCTCTGGTCCACCACAGCCATCCAGCGCACATTGTAGTCCATAGCCATGAAGGCCTCCAGCCCGCTTTCAATCTGCAGCCGCAGATAGGGCGAGGCGCTTACGGCCTGTCCCTCCGGGATCTCTCGAAGAATGGGTGCAAGTCCCCCGTTGGTGATCTCCAGCGGAACAGCGCTTTCTGACATTTCCCGGAGAGTGATGTCCACATTCTGGCAGATCTGCTCCGTCAGGCTGTCTGAGTGGCAGGCAAGCTCCTCCTCGAACTGACGGCAGCTCACATGGTAGAGGCAGAACAGGGCGGCAAAAAAGGTGATGCCGAGAACCAAAAGTCCTATAATAATCCGAAAATACAGCGTTTTTCTGAAATGTATCCTGTTTTCACCCTGTGCCATGCTCCCGCCTCCGTTTTTGTTTTCCTACTATAGCAATCCCAGCGGGTCCTGTCAACAGAGCGGGGATTTATACAGCAGGCCTCAGCCCTTCACCGCTCCTGATGTGATGCCTCCGATGATATACTTCTGAAGCGTCAGATAGAGGATCAAAATCGGAATCATGGACATGAGGAATAGAGCGAATGCCAGTCCCAGCTCTACGCTGTTCTCCCCGAAAAAGAAGTACTGGGTCAGGGGGACATTGCGCACTTCCTTTCTCTGCAGGAGGGTCAGCGACATCTGGAAATCATTCCACACGTTCAGGGTGTTGAGCACCACGGAGGTGAGAATAATGGGCTTCATAAGCGGGAATACGATACGGAAAAATACCGAGTAAATACCCGCTCCGTCAATGGCTGCCGCTTCCTCCAGCTCCTTGGGAATGCTCTTCACAAAGCCGGATACCAGAAGCACCGTAAAGGCAATCTGAAATCCAATCTTGGCCATGATAAAGCCATGCAGTGTATTCAGCAGTCCCCAATGATTCATGTCCACATAGAGAGGGGTCATAATCGACTGGAAGGGGATAATCATCGCGCCTACAAAGATGTAATAAATGGTGTTGTAAAACCGATTGTTCTTCCTGGCAATAATATAGGCTGACATAGTGCAGATCAGAGTTATAACCAGCACAGCTGCCACTGTGGTCACCAAGCTGTTCTTAATTGCCAGGCCAAAATTTGAGGTCTCAATCGCCCTGGTAAAGTTATCCCAGTGGATCGTCTTTGGGAAAGCCAAGCGGTTGGTCACCAGCTCCGGCTTCGATTTCACGGAATAGATGATCGCGATGTAAAAGGGACTGATCACCAGCAGGGTAATCAAAATCTTAAACACCGTAAAAATATTTGCCTGCATTCTTCTCTTTGCCATCAGACCTCCACCTCCCTGGCTCTCAGTGTTCTCGATACAAGGGTGCTGATTATAAATATGGAGGCAGTAAATACTACCGCAATTGCCTGCCCGTATCCCGCCCGGAAATAGGTAAACAGGTTATTGTAAATCAGCATCGCCACTGTCTCCGAGGCTCTTCCCGGGCCGCCCGCTGTGGCCGCCATGGGATAATCAAACACCTTCATGCCCCATGCTAAGAGAAGGGTAAAGTTGGCCGTGACAGCCGGCCCAATCATAGGGAAGGTGATGTTTTTAAACTTCTGCCACCGGGTCGCTCCCTCCAGGTCTGCAGCCTCATAGTAATCCGTGGATACGCCCTGAATCGCCGCGATATAGACCACCATGCAGTAGCCCGCATCCCTCCAGACAGAGATAACTGCCAGGCCCAGCATAACCCAAGTGGTGCTGCCCAGGGGGCTGGGAATACCGAAAATATCGTAAAATACATCACTGTACACGTACCGCCAGATATAAGAGGAGAGCACCAGGCTCAGGCAGTAGGGCACAAAGATGCAGGTCCGCAGCACATTGTTGAGCTTTGTCGCCTTCGAAATCATGAGCGCGAACAGCAGTCCAAACAGATTGGAAAATACCATGGTAAGGGCTGTAAATATAAGGGTATTTTTGGTGGCGTTGATTACATTGTCATCCTGGAAAATACGCAGGTAATTGTCAAGCCCTACAAACACCCGGTCGGGGCTCATTCCATCCCATTTCGTAAAGGACATGGGAATGCCCTGGAGAAAGGGATAGGCCACAAATACGCTGAACATAATCAGCGCAGGCACAATAAATGTAAATTCCTGGATTCTTTTCTTGGTCCTCCGATTCATTCCTGCCTCCGTTCTCTTCTCGAAATCATGAAAAAGAGCCGGAGGGCGGGAGACCGGCCGTTTCTGCCGGCTGCCCCGCCGTCCCCGGCGCTCTGTTCACAGTTCATGCAGCGTGTCTTCCCGTTCGCCATAAACTGTCACGTTATATTTACTGACGGATGGATGCGATCTCCGCGTCGATATCCGCAAGCAGCTTGGTTACATCTCTCTCGCTGTCATCCAGAGTCACGAATTCCTGCAGCTTGGTGCGGAATGCGGTGGAGAACTCAGAGGTATAATCCGGCACCAGGCTCTTGGACACGATCTTGTCCTCATCGATGTAGGACTTGATCTCCTGGATAAAGGGATCTGCATTCTCCGTGGATACATTTACATTGCTGGTCATCAGCTTCGCTGTGTTCATCCAAATCTGGGAGGCCTCGTCGCTTGCCAGGAAGTTGAAGAATGCCATAACCTCGTCGGGATGCTCGGTCTGAGCAGATGCGATGAAGGCATCGTCGATGCCTACCCACAGCTTGTTCTCCTCGGGGGTGTCAGACCAGGGAGTGGGGAACATACCGAATTCGCCCTCAGGATTTGCCGCCAGCACATCGCCCATGAGCCAGCCGCCGTTGATGTACATCGGTCTCTGGCCAGCTGCGAAGTTCTGGATGCCCTGGGTCTGATCCACAGCGGTGTCGCCCGCATCCTTGTAGGAGGCCAGCTGGGAGAACATCTCCATGGCCTCCACAACCACCTCGTTGCCGGACAGGTCCTTTACGCCCTCCTGGGAATCCATCCATACATTGCCGTTGCCCGTAGCGGCGGCCATGCTGGTGAAGTAAGCGTCCAGCTCATGGAACACGCCGTGGATAAAGTTGTAGGGATGTACCAGCGGATAGGTGCCCTGCTCCATAAAGGCATCGCAGGCTGCCAAAAATTCCGTCTTGGTTTGGGGAACCTCAATTCCCGCCTCCTCAAACATGGTCTTGTTGTAGAAGGTGCCCTTTACCTGTGCATCGATGGGGAAGCCGTATACGCCGCCGTTCACGGTGCACTCATCCACCAGGATGGGAAG
>CALWMT010000047.1 GCA_944382045.1 uncultured Enterocloster sp.
GCCGATGTGCCGGATTACCCCCTTCTCCTTCTGCTCCTTTACATAGGCAAAGAATTCCCCCTCCATGATGCGGTGAAGCTCTGCCTCCTCGTCCACAAAATGAATCATGCCCAGATCAATATAGTCCGTGCCCAGCCGGTCCAAAAGGTCCGCAAATGCCTCCTTCACCTTGCCCATCTCCCTGGTTCGCACATACTGTCCATCCTGCCAGGTGGATCCAAAGTGTCCCTGGATAATCCATTTTTCCCGCTTCCCGGCGATCGCCCTTCCGATGTTGGAGCGCACATTCGGCTCTGACATCCAGCAGTCCAGGATGTTGATCCCCAGGCCTTCGCAGCAGTCAATAATCTCTTTTACCTCCTCCCCATTGTGTCTCTCCAGCCACTCGGCGCCCAGCCCAATCTCGCTGACCCTTAACCCCGTGTTTCCCAATTCTCTGTACCGCATAATAATCCTCCTTACGAATATATTTGCTTATACCGTCCGTCCCGCTCCAGGGCCAGGTTCAAATCGGCCCGCCTCGTGTGCTCCAGGCACTCCCGGACGTTTGCCATATCGCTGAACTCCACAAAGCGCCGGGCAGCCTCCGGGTCCGTGCCGCTCTTTATCTTTCTCTCCACCAATCTTTCCCGCAGCATCTCTCCGTCCGCCGTAATCCGAATGGTGTAATCGGCAAGGCCGGCTAACTCCCGCCAGCCCTCCCTGTCCAAGAGCAGATAATTCCCCTCTAAAAGCAGAATGTCCCCCTGCACCGTCAGAGCGTCCTCCACAGGGTTGTGGAGCAGCCGATTGTATTCCGGCCAGCCGCAGTTTTCCCCCGCTCGAGCCCGCTGGATCCGCTCCCTCAGGCGGGCAAGGTCAAAGGTCTCCGGGGCCCCCTTAATCTGAACCAGAGAAATCTCCCGTCCCTCCCGCACAGTGGTGTGGGAAAGCAGATCCTCCTGATACCGGTGAAAGCCATCCATGCCGATGACGGTAATGGGCGTGGTGCCCTCCTGCCGGGACAGTGCTCCCAAAAAATCCGCCAGCGTGCTCTTTCCCGCTCCGGGCGGCGCCGCCAGCATCACAAGGATGCGGCGTTCTTTTTTCCTCTGCATGGCAGAAAGCCTTCGCAGCAGGGGAAGAAAAATATCCCGCACATTTTCCTCTGTATATCTTGCGTGCACCTGAATTCCGTTGATAAGCGCGCTATACTCCCGATACTTCTCCATAATGTCTTTTCTCCTTCCCGGCGGTAAAGCCGCCATTGTACAGAACCAGACCACCGCGGAGAGCTCCTGTCGCTGTGCACATGGCGCCGCAGATAAAGCCGGCGGCCATTCCAGCCCTCACGCCGTACCGCCCTGCAATCGGACAGAGACCTGCGGATGGCCAAATACATACTCCCCCTCGCTGGCATAACGGAAAAGGAATTCACTGATAAAGGGGCTGAAGCTGGCAGGGAACATACATACATGAAGGTTTTTCTTAAAATCCAGCTTTTTATCCGCCAGATAGAGAAAGAGTGCCAGAAAACAGGGCCACATATTGAGAAAATTCAGGCCGTAAAAAATACGGCCCTGCTCGCCCGTATAGACAGCTGCTGCAAAGGATATGACCAAAAAAGCCAGCGAAAACCCCAGGGCAATTCCATTGATAATCTGACTGTTTTCTTTTCCATCCTCTTCACACCCTCCATATAATAAGTATATCAGCAATATGGAAAGCCTGCAATCATTACTGATTCCGGAAGCAAAAGGAGCCATTGCTCCATAGATTGATTTCTCATCTATTTTGCAGCGGCCCCTTTTCTTGTGTCACAATTAAAGCAGTCAGGCTTTCAATGTGCCTAAGCTGATGTTTCAGCATTTTTTGCTGATATCGGTAATTTCACAGATATCCAGATAATGTACAGAATATTTATGCCATCCGAAGCTCCTGCTTAATCATCCGTATTTCCGACTCCGCATGGTTTAAACGCACTTCATTTAGCTCCCATTTATCCCTTCCTTTCAGTACCTCCGAGAGCTTTCTGTTCAGATCTAAATGTCCCTCTGCTATTATCTTGATATTACGGTATATCTCATTTTCCACCATAAACCGCAGCCCGTTCATGCTCTCGTCCGCGGACATCTGGCCTTGGCTTAGCTTCTCTATCTCTGCGTGCAGGTTTTCTGCATTTTCCTTTAAACCTAACACGTCATATTTCAGGAGATTCACATCGCTCTTCAGCACGGTGACATCCACCTTAAGTACGGCTACATCTTCTTTCAGCATCGCTACGTCCGCTTTCAGCTCTTCCACATCCGCTTTCAGCTCCGCTATGTCCGCCTTAACCTCAGACATCTCCTGCTTCAGTGTCGCTACGTCTGCTTTCAGCTCCGCCACATCCGCTTTCAGCTCCGCTATGTCCGCCTTAACCTCGGACATCTCCTGTTTCAATGTCGCTACGTCCGCTTTCAGCTCCGCTATGTCCGCCTTAACCTCGGACATCTCCTGCTTCAATGTCTCCACATCCGCTTTCAGCTCCGCTATGTCCGCCTTCACCTCAGACATCTCCTGCTTCAGTGTCGCTACGTCTGCTTTCAGCTCCGCTATGTCCGCCTTCACCTCAGACATCTCCTGCTTCAGCGTCGCTACGTCTGCTTTCAGCTCTGCCACGTCTTGCCTTATGACATTCATTCCCTCCAGCAGCAGATCCATTTTTTCATCCATTGACATTTATACTCCCTCCTCCCCTTTTAATTGCTTGCTTCTTTTCTCCTAACCTTCCGATATATGCTTATCTGGCTTTTGACAGCGCATTTCCAAAAACCATATCTTTATAAAGCAGCGGGATTGCCGCTAAAGGCGGCGGAAACCATTCTGATTTGTATTTATCCATAAGATATACCGGAACTTGCAGACTTGCATTTCTGTGTTAAGATGTATCTGTATTATACAGCATTTTCAAAGGAAAAACAATATCGTTATAATGACTATACCCGCATAGCAGCCGCTGCATTCCCTGCAATTTAAAAGCGGCGGACAGTTTCCTGCCGCCGCTTTTTAAATCGCACGCTGTCTGAGCTGCTCAGATATTATTTCTTCGCCAGATCGCTTGGACGCATGGTCAGGTTGATTCTGCCCATCTTGTCCACCTCGATGACCTTTACCGTCACCTCGTCGCCGATGTTCACCACATCCTCCACCTTGCCGACCCGCTTGTCAGCCAGCTTGGAGATGTGGATCATGCCGTCCTTGTTGGGGGCCAGCTCCACAAAGGCTCCGAAATTCATAATGCGCACCACCTTGCCGGTGAACACCATGCCGGGCTCGATATCCGTCACAATGCTGGTGATGATGGCGATGGCCTTATCGATCATGGCCTCATCGGTGCCGCACACATTCACCGCTCCGTCATCTGTGATGTCGATCTTCACACCGGTGTCCTCGATGATCTTGTTGATCACCTTGCCCTGCTTGCCGACCACATCGCCGATCTTCTGAGGATCAATGGTGATCTGCTTGATCTTGGGAGCGTAGGGGCTTAAGTGCTTCCTGGGCTCGGAGATCACCGGACGCATGATCTCATCCAGAATATACATCCGGGCTGTCCGGGTCCTGGCAATGGCCTCCTCGATGATGGGACGGGTCAGACCGTGGATCTTGATGTCCATCTGGATAGCCGTGATGCCGTTCTTCGTTCCGCCCACCTTAAAGTCCATATCCCCGAAGAAGTCCTCCAGGCCCTGGATATCCGTGAGCACAATGTAGTCGTCATCCGTCTCCCCGGTCACAAGGCCGCAGGAGATACCCGCTACCATCTCCTTGATGGGCACACCAGCCGCCATCAGGGACAGAGTGGAGGCGCAGATGGATGCCTGGGAGGTGGATCCGTTGGACTCCATGGTCTCGGACACGGTGCGGATGGCGTAGGGGAACTCCTCCTCGCTGGGAAGCACCGGAACCAGTGCGCGCTCTGCAAGTGCCCCGTGGCCGATCTCCCGGCGTCCCGGTCCCCTGCTGGGCTTGGTCTCGCCTACGGAGAAGGAGGGGAAATTGTAGTGGTGCATATAGCGCTTGCTGGTCTCGTTTACATCCATGCCGTCCAGCCGCTGGGCCTCGGATAAGGGGGCCAGGGTGCAGGCATTTAAAATCTGGGTCTGTCCTCTGGTGAACATGCCGGAGCCGTGGACTCTGGGCAGAATATCGATCTCCGCAGCCAGGGGACGGATCTGATCAATGGCGCGGCCGTCGGGACGCTTGTGATCCTTTAAGATCATCTTGCGCACGGTCTTCTTCTCATACTGGTAAATAGCGTCGCCCAGAAGGGGAAGCCACTCCTCGTTCTCTGCAAATGCCTCCTCCAGGCGCTCGGTGATGGCTGCGATATTGCCCTCACGGGTCTGCTTGTCGTCGGTAAATACCGCCTCCTCCATCTCCTGGGGGGGGACCAGCTCTCTAATGGCTGCGAACAGCTCCTCGGGAACCGCGCAGCTCTCGTAGGTATGCTTTTCCTTGCCGCACTCCGCCACGATGGTGTCGATGAATTTGATTAATTCCTGATTCACCTCATGGGCCTTAAAGATAGCGTCGATCATCTTCTGCTCCGGCACCTCGTTGGCGCCGGCCTCGATCATAATCACCTTTTCACGGGTGGAGGCCACAGTCAGGGCCAGATCGGAAATCTTCTTCTGGTCAGAGGTGGGATTGATGATAAATTCCCCGTCAATGAGGCCTACCTGTGTCATGGCGCAGGGACCGTCAAAGGGAATGTCGGAAATGCTGGTGGCGATAGCGGATCCCAGCATAGCGGTGAGCTCCGGGCTGCAGTCCGGGTCAACAGACATCACCAGGTTGTCCAGCGTCACGTCGTTGCGGTAATCCTTGGGGAATAAGGGGCGCATGGGGCGGTCGATCACACGGGATGTGAGAATCGCGTTCTCGGAGGCCTTGCCCTCTCTCTTGTTGAAGCCGCCGGGGATCTTGCCCACTGCGTACTGCTTCTCCTCGTACTCCACGCTCAGGGGGAAGAAATCGATCCCCTCTCTGGGCTTTGCGGAGGCAGTGGCGGTGGAGAGCACCACCGTATCGCCGTAGTGCATAAATGCGGCGCCGTTGGCCTGAGCCGCCACTCTGCCGATTTCCACGGTCAGCTTGCGGCCCGCCAGGTCCATACTGAAGCTTTTGAACATACTGTATCTCCTTTTCTACACATGCAAATATAGGGTGGAGTCCCCTCCACCCTAATGTCAGAACTACTTTCTGATTCCAAGTCTCTCGATTAATGCCCGGTAGCCTTCCAGGTTGGTCTTCTTTAAATAGTCAAGCAGGCCTCTTCTCTGTCCTACCATCATCAGCAGGCCTCTTCTGGAGTGATGATCCTTGGGATTCTGCTGGAGATGAGCGGTAAGCTCCGTAATTCTCTCTGTCAGAATAGCGATCTGAACCTCCGGTGAACCCGTGTCCCCGGGCTTCCGGCCATACTCTGCAATAATCTGTGCTTTCTTTTCCTTTGAAATCATGATGCTTCCTCCTAAATTTCTCTTAGTCTCACCGTGCACCAGGCCGCCGGCTGGAGACACCGGACCGCCGAGCACCGGCGTTATTTCACACCGATTTAGTATAGCACAGCGGCAGGCACTTGTAAAGCAAAAAATTCGGCATTGCAGGCACCTTCCGCTGTCTGAACGGCTACATCCTCTTCACAGGCCCCAGATAGATCTCCGGGTGCCTCTCATAATACGCCGCGGCAAACTCCTTGTCCTTCTCGATGGCGGCCCTTAATGTCTCCAGATCCGGAAATTTCTGCTCTCCCCGGTCAAATTCCAAAAGCTGCACCTCTATCCACTTCCCGTAGAGGTTTTCCTCCAGACCGAAAATATACGTCTCCGCCCCCGCCGGGTAATCCCCGTGGATGGTAGGCTTTTTTCCTATATTGGTAACGCCCCGGTAATAGCAGCCATCCACCAGAACCCGGGACACATACACCCCAAACCGGGGCAGGCGCTTGATGGGCGGCGGCTGGATATTCGCCGTGGGGAATCCCAGGACGCTTCCTCCGATATGGTTTCCGTGGACAACCGTGCCGTGGATGGCATAGGGCTGTCCCAGGAGCTCGTTGGCCTTGGCCACATTTCCCTGATCCAGCTCCTCCCGGATGTAGGTGCTGCTGATATCCCGGGCATCGTCCTTTTCCTTCTCGATCACCGTCAGCTCATAGCCCAGAAGATGGGACAGCCTCTGCAGAAGCTGGGCATTGCCCGCACCCCTGTAGCCGAAGCTGCAGTCCGGGCCCACAACGATAGCCCGGGCGTTCATCTTCCCCACCAGCACCTCCTCCACAAAGTCCCTGGGATCCATGCGGCGCACTTCCTCTGTAAAGGGGTACTCCACCAGATAATCCACGCCGATTTTCTCCATGTTGGCCCGGCGCTCCTCGTTGGTGGTGATCACGGTGGTGGGCTCTCCCTCCACCAGGGAAAGGGGAGCAATGCTGAAGGTAAATACAGCGGTGGCGTACCCCAGCTTCTCCTTTAAGGCTTCCATGGTATGGATCAGCTTCTGATGCCCTCTGTGCCTCCCGTCAAACTTTCCGAGGGTCACGATGGAAGGCTCCGGGATCTGGAATTCTGTGGTGTCTGATATATATTTCATCCCTGTCTCCCTTCTTCCCCCTCCTCGCTTAGGAGGAACATCTTCCAGGGCTTCCACCAGTCCCTGGCTTTCTGATATTCATATACACCGACAAATACGCCCTGGCTGTCGTACATGCGCGCCCTAGTGCCGTCCTCTGCCCGAATGGCTCCGGTCCGCTGCCTGTCAAGCTGCCCGGGGAAGCAGGGATTGCCGTTGCGGAGAGCCTTGTCTCCCTGGCAGCTCGTAT
The DNA here is from genome assembly GCA_944382045.1 of uncultured Enterocloster sp. Classification (GTDB taxonomy): domain Bacteria; phylum Bacillota; class Clostridia; order Lachnospirales; family Lachnospiraceae; genus Enterocloster. The sequence continues at coordinate 6,848 of CALWMT010000047.1, forward strand.
AGGCAGCCGGATATAGGGACACTGCCTGTTCCACAGAAAGGATGTGCTCTCCGATCGTCCCCTGATCCCGCAGAAGCTCCACCTCATCAAGCCGCAGACTGTCTGCTGCCAAAAACTGTCCGACACGCAGACGGACCAGGCGCTCCATGCATCCGCCGCAGCCAAGCTGCTCCCCGATATCGTGGCAAAGTGTACGGATATAGGTCCCCTTGGAGCAGTCCACCCGAATGCGCACTCGGGGGAGCTCCATCGATTCTATGGAAATCGAGGGGATATCCACCCATCTAGGCCTTCTCTCCACCTCTTTGCCTGCTCTGGCCAGCTCATAAAGCTTCTTTCCGCCCACCTTCAGGGCCGAATACATGGGCGGAATCTGATTATATCCGCCCTCAAAGGACAGGACCGCACGCCGCACCGCCTCCTCGGAAAGACTGGATGCAGCCTCGCTCCGGTCCGCCAGCGTCTGCCCCGTCACATCCTGCGTATCTGTGGAAAGGCCCAGCAGAAGAACCGCCTCATAGGTCTTCGTCTCCCCGGCAAATGCCTCACACAGCCGGGTACCCGCTCCCAGGCACACCGGGAGCACCCCTTCCGCCGCTGGATCCAGGGTTCCGGTATGGCCGATTTTTTTCTGCCTCAAAATTCCTCGAAGCCGGGCCACCACGTCATGTGACGTATAGCCCGGCTCTTTGTATATATTGATGATTCCATGGTACATGGACTGTCTCATTCCTCCTGTTCCCGCTCCTCCAGCTGCTTTGCGATATGCAGGGACAGATTGTTGATCACATCGTGAATGCTGCCGGACATGGTACAGCCTGCAGCCCTCACATGTCCGCCTCCTCCGAAAAAGGCGGCAATTTTGCTCACATCCACAATGCTCTGGGAGCGGAGGCTGACCTTGTACTCCTGCGCGCCTGTCTGATACAGGAAAATTGCTGCCTCCACGCCCTCTGTCAGGCGCAGCTGATCGATGATCCCATCCATATCCCTTCCGTCCACGCCGTAAAGCTCCATCACATTCTGGCGGATGGCGCTGAAAATGCATCTTCCGTCCAAAAAGGTGATGCTCTCAAGAAGGGCCCGGCCCAGAATCTGGTTTTGGATATAGGTCTTCCGGTAAAAGCTGTCATCAATAATTGAGCCGAAATCCACGCCCTTTCCCATAAGGCGCCCCGCAATCTCCATCGTTCTCGGAGATGTACAGGAATATTTAAATACGCCAGTGTCGTGAACAATGCCCGTGTAGAGGCATTCCGCTATGGATTTGTCAATCCGGCTCTCATCGATCTGCCCGAAGAGCACCTCGCAGGTGGAGCTTCCCTGCGCGTCCACCACATTGTGCTGTGCATACCCAGTATTTGTCACATGATGGTCCAGGCATAAGCTGGCTTCCGCGCGGTCCAGATAGCAGACAAATTCTCCAAGCCGCTCTCTGTCGCTGCTGTCTACACAGATGCACAGGCGCCAGCTCTCCTCATCGGTCTGATGCCGGATCTCATCAAACCCCTTCAAATAAGAGAACTTGGGAGATGCCTCCTCCAGGTAAACAGCTGTCCGGATGGCCGGATAGCAGGAACGGATGTAGCTGTAAAGCCCAAGGGCCGCTCCCACACAGTCCCCATCCGGACGCACATGGCCCAGAATCACTGCAGAATCCGTATTCATAAGCATCCGCTCAAGAAGCGTCATTCTTTCTCCTCCTCATGAAGATCCCTTGTCACTTCGTCAATCAGGTGCGACATATTTACGCCATATTCAATGGACTGGTCCAGTATGAACTTGAGCTCCGGCGTATTGCGCAGGTTGACCCTGCGGGCCAGCTCCCTGCGGACAAATCCCTCCGCGCTCTTTAAACCCTCCATGGTGGATTTCTGGGCGTTCTCATCTCCCAGGACGCTGATGTATACCTTACAGTACTTCAAGTCCGGTGTCACATCCGCAGAAACCACACTGGTCATGGGGTGGATCCGGGGGTCCTTGATCCCTGAGCGGATGATCTCGCTCAGCTCTCTCTGGACCTCCATGTTGATTCTTGTATTTTTAATGCTGTTTTTCCGCATAAGCTTCCTTTCTCCGGTCCCGTTAAAGGAATCCCCTGCCGGAACGCATTCCTCAGGATACTGCCTTTATCTGGGCACCTCAACCATGATATAAGCCTCGATCTCGTCGTCCTCCTTGAGGTCGTTGAACTTCTCAAACACAAGACCGCACTCATAGCCTGCATTTACTTCCTTTACATCGTCCTTAAACCGCTTTAAGGATGCCAGCGGGCCATCAAAGATCTGCTCACCCTCCCGGCGGATGCGGCAGCTGCAGCCTCTCTGGAACTTTCCGTCAAGCACATAGGATCCCGCAATGGTTCCCACGCCGGAGGCCTTGAACAGCTGGCGGATCACGCCGTGGCCGATGACCTTCTCCTCGAAAATGGGATCCAGCATGCCCTTCATGGCTGCCTCCACATCCTCGATGGCCTGGTAAATAACCTTGTACAGGCGGATATCCACCTTCTCCCGCTCCGCGATGGACTTGGCTGTGGCATCCGGGCGGATGTTGAAGCCGATGATAATTGCGTTGGAGGCGGAGGCAAGGGAGACATCGGACTCGTTGATAGCGCCAACGCCTCCGTGGATCACCTTCACAACCACCTCGTCGTTGGAGAGCTTCACAAGGCTCTGCTTCACTGCCTCCACAGATCCCTGCACGTCGGCCTTCACAATGATGGGCAGCTCCTTCACATTGCCCGCCTTGATCTGGCTGAACAGGTCGTCTAAGGACAGCTTGCTCTTGGTCTCCTCGATGAGCTTGTTCTTGCCCTCAGAGATAAAGGTCTCGGCAAAGCTCCTTGCCTCCTTCTCATTCTCCGTGGCCACAAATACCTCGCCCGCGTTGGGCACATCGTTTAATCCCAGGATCTCCACCGGCATGGACGGGCCGGCCTCCTTTACCCGGCGGCCCCGGTCATCCATCATGGCGCGGATCTTTCCGTAGCAGGCGCCTGCCGCAATGGTATCTCCCACATGCAGGGTGCCCTTCTGCACCAGAACCGTAGCCACCGGGCCCTTGCCCTTATCCAGCTCTGCCTCGATCACCAGGCCTCTTCCCTTCCGGTTGGGGTTGGCCTTGAGCTCAAGCACATCCGCTGTCAAAAGGATCATCTCCAGAAGATCCGTGATTCCCTCCTTTGTGTGGGCGGAAACCGGAACAAAGATGGTGCTGCCGCCCCAATCCTCAGGAATCAGCTCATACTCGGTCAGCTCCTGCTTCACCTTCTCCACATTGGCGCTGGGCTTATCAATCTTATTGATCGCAACAATAATCTCCACGCCGGCTGCCTTGGCATGGTTGATGGCCTCAACCGTCTGCGGCATCACGCCGTCGTCCGCAGCCACAACCAGAATGGCAATATCCGTGGACTGAGCGCCGCGCATACGCATGGCAGTAAATGCCTCATGTCCCGGAGTATCCAGGAAGGTAATCTTTCGATCATTGATCTCAATTACGGAGGCACCAATGTGCTGGGTGATGCCGCCTGCCTCCCTGGCTGTCACATTGGTCTGGCGGATGGCATCCAGAAGGGAGGTCTTGCCGTGGTCAACATGGCCCATGACACAGACAACCGGAGGTCTGGGAACCATATCCGTCTCATTTTCCTCGTCCTCCTTGAGGAGCTCGGCGATCACATCCACCTTCTCCTCCTTCTCACAGAGCACGTCAAACTCCATGGCGATCTCTTCCGCCTGATCGTAGTCGATCTCCTGGTTCAGCGTTACCACCTGGCCCTTGAGGAAGAGCTTCTTCACGATAACGGAGGGCTGAAGCTTCATCTTGTCTGCCAGCTCCCGGATGGTCAGGGTCTCGGGCAGCGTGATGGTCTTGATATCCTCCACCTTAGCCTCCTCCTTCTTGGGCTGAGGCATGATAAATGCTCCCTTTCCTGTCTTTGGTGCCTTCTTCTTGCCGTCCTCCTCACGATCTCTCTTGTCAAAGCGGTCATTCTTGTGGGCGGATTTATTCTGCTGCCGGGTGCTGGTGGGCTTTGCCTGGATGGGGGAGTCAAAGGACTGCCGGCTGCTGTCACGGCCGCTTCCTCTGCGGCTGTCGCGGCTGCCTCTTGCATCCCGATCCTTGTCATCTCCCATTCTTCCGCCAAAGCCGCCCTGGCTCCGTCCGTCGCGGCTTCCTCCGAAGCCTCCCTGGCTTCTTCCGTCACGGCTTCCTCCGAAGCCTCCCTGGCTTCTTCCGTCACGGCTTCCTCCGAAGCCTCCCTGGCCTCTTCCATCGCGGCTTCCTCCGAAGCCTCCCTGGCCTCTTCCGTCACGGCTTCCTCCGAAGCTGCCCTGGCCTCTTCCGTCGCGATTTCCTCCGAAGCCTCCCTGGCCTCTTCCATCGCGGCTTCCTCCGAAGCTGCCCTGACCTCTTCCATCACGGCTCTCGCGGCCTCCTCCGAAGCCTCCCTGGCCTCTTCCGTCGCGGCTCTCGCGGCTTCCTCCGAAGCCTCCCTGGCCTCTTCCGTCACGGCTCTCACGTCCTCCTCCGAGACTGCTCTGGCCTGACGCGCCCTGACCTGCAGCTGCACTGTGCGCGCCTGCGGCTGGCTGAGCTGATACTGCTCTGTCAGAAGCACCGCTCTGTGCCTCCCCATTTGTGCGGCTCTCCGCAGCAGCCTGCGGCTTTGGTGTCTCCGGGAGACGCTCTGCTGCGGGCTGCTGTGCCTTCATTTCCTGAGCCTGCTCCTGTACCTTAGGCTCTGCTGCCGGCTCCTGGGCTTTTGGCTGCACGCGCTCTGCCGCAGGCTGGGCCTGGCCTCTTCCCGCCTGTGCCTGGGGCTTAGGCGGAAGGCTTCTCTTGATCTGCTGCTGTGCATTCTGCGGACGGAACACAGCAGTCAGGCGCTTCTTCGCCGGCTCCTTTGCCTGCTCGCCCTTCGCGCCCTCTGTCCGGGCTCCCTGCCCGCCGGCCGGCTCGTTCTTCTCCGCCTGGGACTTTGCCGGCTCAGATGCCTTCTGTACAGGCTGAGCAGCTGTCCTTCCGTTTTCCTCCTTTTTCCCTGAAAAGGCAGAGCGG
>CALWMT010000048.1 GCA_944382045.1 uncultured Enterocloster sp.
CGGAGAAGGAGCGCACCATCAAGATGGAGCAGCTCCGCCCGGTGTCCAAGCTTGAGAAGATCCTGTTCCCCATTGTTGTTACCATCGTGGTGTGTCTGGTGCTTCCCTCCACAGCTCCTCTTGTGGGTATGCTGATGCTGGGCAACCTGTTCAGGGAGTGCGGCGTGGTGAATCAGCTGGCGGAGACTGCATCCAACGCCCTGATGTATATTGTGGTTATTCTGTTAGGCACATCCGTGGGCGCGACCACCAGCGCGGAGGCATTTTTGAATGCTACCACCTTAAAGATCGTGGTTCTCGGTCTGGTCGCATTCTGCTTTGGAACGATAGGAGGAGTGCTTCTCGGAAAGCTTCTCTGCGTGATTACCCACGGAAAGATCAATCCGCTCATCGGCTCCGCAGGCGTTTCCGCAGTTCCCATGGCGGCCCGTGTGTCCCAGAAGGTGGGCTCCCAGTATGATCCCACAAACTTCCTGCTGATGCACGCCATGGGTCCCAATGTGGCAGGCGTAATCGGTACAGCGGTGGCTGCGGGAACCTTTATGGCCGTATTCGGTGTGTAAATAGTATATGACAGGCCCTTTGACGGGCTGCTGTCTGACGTATTTTTAGGAGGATTATAACTATGGCAGAGATAGAGAAAAAGCCGGTAAAGATTGTGGAGACCGTCCTTCGTGACGCCCATCAGTCCCTGCTGGCTACCAGAATGTCCACCGAGCAGATGCTGCCCATCGTTGACAAGATGGATCAGGTGGGCTACCACGCGGTGGAGTGCTGGGGCGGCGCTACCTTTGACGCCTGCCTGCGCTTCCTGAAGGAGGATCCCTGGGACAGACTGAGAAAGCTGCGCGACGGCTTCAAGCACACCAAGCTGCAGATGCTGTTCCGCGGACAGAACATCCTGGGCTACAACCATTATGCGGACGATGTGGTGGAGTACTTTGTACAGAAGTCCATCGCCAACGGTATTGATATTATCCGTATTTTTGACTGTCTGAACGATATCCGCAATCTGGAGACTGCGGTGCGGGCGACCAAGAAGGAGAAGGGCCATGCCCAGATCGCTCTGTGCTACACCCTGGGCGACGCCTACACCATGGACTACTGGAGAGATATCGCGAAGAAGATCGAGGACATGGGCGCGGATTCCCTGTGCATCAAGGACATGGCCGGCCTTCTGACCCCCTACCAGGCGGCGGAGCTGGTGAAGGCCTTGAAGGAGGGAACCAACCTTCCCATTGACCTGCACACCCACTACACCTCCGGCGTTGCTTCCATGACCTATCTGAAGGCCGTTGAGGCAGGCTGCGAGATCATCGACTGTGCCATGTCACCTCTGGCCCTGGGTACCAGCCAGCCGGCCACTGAGGTTATGGTGGAGACCTTCCGGGGAACTCCCTATGATACGGGCTATGACCAGAACCTTCTGGCTCAGATTGCGGCGCATTTCCAGCCCATCCGTGAGAATGCCCTCAAGAGCGGACTGCTCAACCCCAAGGTGCTGGGCGTGAACATCAAGACCCTGCAGTACCAGGTGCCCGGCGGCATGCTTTCCAATCTGGTGAGCCAGCTCAAGGAGGCAGGCCAGGAGGACAAGTACCAGCAGGTTCTGGAGGAGATCCCCAGAGTGCGCAAGGATTTCGGCGAGCCGCCCCTTGTTACCCCCTCCTCCCAGATCGTGGGTACCCAGGCTGTGCTCAACGTGATTATGGGCGAGCGGTATAAGATGGTTCCCAAGGAGTCCAAGAAGATTATGCTGGGTGAGTTCGGCCAGACCGTTAAGCCCTTCAATAAGGAAGTGCAGAAGAAGATTATCGGCGACGAGACGCCCATTACCTGCCGTCCCGCTGACCTGATTCCGCCGCAGCTGCCGCAGTTCGAGAAGGAGTGCGCTCAGTGGAAGCAGCAGGATGAGGATGTGCTGAGCTACGCGCTGTTCCCGGCGGTTGCCAAGGAGTTCTTCCAGTATCGGGAGGCCCAGCAGCAGAAGGTAGATATGGCCGCAGCGGATAAGGAGAGCAAGGCGTATCCGGTGTAAGCAGACTTAGATGATATAAGTACAGCCCGACTGTATTTTTCAATGGAAATACGGTCGGGCTGCTTTTTTATTATTTATCCCAATTCAAAGCCGCCGTCACATCCAGCATGCCGCTGGAGATCATCCTTCCCTTCAGGGGGGAGAGCCGGTGGGCGGAGTAGATGAGGATATTTTTGAGTGTTAAAAGGTCGATGTCGGGCCGGGCGGAATAGATCATGGCGGCAGCGCCTGTGACCATGGGGGCGGCCATGGAGGTTCCGCTCATAAAGCCGTAGGAATTCTCCGGGATGGTGCTCAGGATCATAACGCCGGGAGCCGCGATGTCCACGCTGTAGGGGCCATAGTTGGAGCTGTCGTCCAGGCTGCCGTCAAAGAGCAGATTGGCCACGGTGAGCACATTGTCAAAGGGCAGGCTGGCCGGATATACGGGATATTTGTCAATGTCATAGCCGATCTCATAGATATCTCCATTGCCAGCGGACACAATAAAGAGCATGGAGGAATTTTTGATCGTGTCGATAAATTCCTGGGTGACCTCCCGTGCACCGAAGCTCAGGTTGCAGATCTGGGCTCCGTTGGCCTCGGCATAGCGGATGGCGGAGATAACGCTCTCCGGGGATCCGGATCCCTCCTCGCCTCCCAGGGCCTTCAGGACCATGATTTTCACATAGCTGTTGTCCGTGATGCCCATGATGCCGCCGTCCTTTTTGGATGCGCCGATGGTTCCCGCGGCATGGGTGCCGTGTACGTCCTCCCTCCCCACATAGATCTGGTTTGTGTTCGCGAGAAAGTTCCAGCCGTGCACATCGTCGATATAGCCGTTGCCGTCATTGTCGATCCCGTCGTCCGGGATCTCGTCTGCGTTGGTCCAGATGGCGTTTTTAAGCTCCGGATGGGAGATATCCACGCCGGTGTCGATGAGGGCCACGGTTACGGGGCGCTTGTTCGGAATGCTTTCATACTGAGCCCAGGCATCCCGGATGTGGATGTCGATGCCCGGATAGGCCTGGGTTTTGATGGCGGAAAAATTGCTGGGACCTAGGGGAGGAAGGGCGATGGCCGCAATACGCCCATTCCCCCGGCGGATATAGGCATCGTCAATGCTTGCAAAATTCAGCTTCTGCTCGGTCTGGCTTAGGTTCCCGTCGTTTTTGAGGGCCCACTGGTACTGGGCGTAGTCATCCTCCAGGGAGAGATTGTCCAGGCCGGGGCCGATGGCGGTGAGGTGAAAGTCCGTGCCGCAGGTCTCCGACGGGGCGGTGGGATAGGGGGTGCTGTAAATATGGTAGGAAAAAAAACCTGTGGCCGTCAGAACGGCCGCAGAGAGGACTGCCATAAGCTTTCGCATAGGGTTGTGCTCCTTCTTATAGTAAATGATAGGCCTGCGTCCGGGAGATCCCGAACCCAGGCCATTTTAGTATAGCACAAATTTTGCGGAAAAGAATTGAAATTTTTCTGAAGAAAGTGTTACTGCTCAGCCGTGCGCGGATATAGGCCCCCGGAGGGTTACTGCTGCTCCAGCCTCCAGATATCCCGGTTATATTCCTCGATGGTCCGGTCGGAGGAGAAGTAGCCGGCCTGGCTGATGTTGATAAGCATTTTTACAGCCCAGGCAGTGCGGTTTTCGTAGTCCGCGAAGGCCTGCTCCTTGGCGGCGCAGTAGGCGGCAAAGTCCGGGAAGGTCATGAACCAGTCCTTGGAGAGGAGCTCGTGGGAGAGCCGGTTCAAATTTTCCGCGCAGCCCACCGCCATCATCTGGGGGCCGGTGAGGAAGTCCACGGCCTCCTTTAGGGCCGGATCCTTCTCGTACCAGTCCTTGGACTTGTAGGAGCCCTCCTTGTAGCGGGCAATGACCGTGTCGCTGCGGTCGCCGAAGATATAGATGCTGTCGTCGCCCACCAGGCTGTGGATTTCCACATTGGCTCCGTCCTCAGTGCCCAGGGTGACGGCGCCGTTCAGCATGAATTTCATATTGCCCGTGCCGCTGGCCTCCTTGGAGGCCAGGGAGATCTGCTCGGAGATGTCGCAGGCCGGGATCAGCTTCTCCGCCAGGGTCACATTGTAGTTGCCGGCCATGACAACATTCAGATAGGGCCGCACATCCGCATCCCCCGCGATGATCTCCTCCAGGCAGAGGATCCCGTGGATGATGTCCTTGGCGATCACGTAGGCAGGGGCGGCCTTGGCGCCGAAGATGGCCGTGATGGGGGTGGTGGGCTTTTTGCCTCTCTTGATCTCCAGGTACTTGCGGATCAGGTAGAGGAGATTCATCTGCTGGCGCTTGTACTCGTGAAGCCGCTTGATCTGAATGTCAAAGATGGAGGCTGGATTCACGGATATGCCCTGGGTTTCCTTCAGGTACTGGGCCAGCTCCTCCTTCTTCTGCTCCTTGATGGCTAAGAGCTGGTGGAGGATCTTGATATTTCCGGTAAAGCGCGGGTCATTTAAGGCTTGCAGGGCGGAGGCGTCCTTCTTCCAGCCGTCCCCTATGAGTCCGGTGATAAAATCCGCCAGCTGGGGATCGCAGTGCATGAGCCAGCGGCGGAAGGTGATGCCGTTGGTCTTATTGTTGAATTTCTCCGGGTATAGCTTGTAGAAGCTGTTCAGCTCTGTCTCCTTTAAAATCTCCGTGTGCAGGGCAGCCACTCCGTTGACGCTGAAGCCGTAGTGGATGTCTATGTGGGCCATGTGTACCCGGTCCGCCTTGTCGATGATGTAGACGGAGGGGTCGTCAAATTTGCGGCGCACCTTGTCGTCCAGGATCTCCATGATGGGAATGAGCTGGGGAACCGCCTTTTTGAAGAAGTCCATGGGCCAGGTCTCCAGAGCCTCCGCCAGGATGGTGTGGTTGGTGTAGGCGCAGGTGCGGCTCACCACCTGGATGGCCTCGTCCATCTCCATTCCGTGCTCTGCGGTCAGGAGCCGGATGAGCTCCGGAATCACCATGGTGGGGTGAGTGTCATTGATCTGGATCACGGCGTAGTCCGGCAGATCGTGGAAATTGGAGCCCTTGGCCGCTGCCTCCTTGAGGATCAGCTGGGCGGCGCAGCTCACCATGAAATATTGCTGGTAAATCCGCAGGATGCGGCCCTCATCGTCGCTGTCGTCCGGATAGAGGAAGAGGGTCAGGTTCTTTGCAATATCGGTCTTGTCAAAGGAGATTCCCTCCTTTACCAGGGATTCGTCCACGGTCTCCACGTCGAAGAGGTGGAGCTTGTTGGTGCGGTTCTCATAGCCTGTCACTAGGATGTCGTACATCCGGGCTTTAAGGGTGAAATCCCGGTAGGGCACATCAAAGGTAATGTCCGTCCGGTTCAGCCAGGAGCGGTCCGTGATCCAGGGATTGGGCACCTCCACCTGCTTATTGTCCTTAAAGAGCTGCTTAAAGAGGCCGAAGTGATAGTTGAGGCCCACGCCGTCCCCGTTAAGCCCCAGGGTGGCGATGGAGTCGAGGAAGCAGGCGGCCAGGCGGCCCAGCCCGCCATTTCCCAGGGAGGGCTCAGGCTCGGCCTCCTCTACCTGGCTTAGGGACTTGCCGTGGGCGGCCAGAATCTCCTTCACATCCTGGTAGATGCCAAGATTGATCAGATTGTTGGAGAGAAGCTTTCCGATGAGAAATTCTGCGGAAATGTAGTAGAGCTTCTTTTTTCCGCCGCTCGTCTCCTTTTTTGCTGCCATCTCCTGGACAAGGCTTAAAAGTCCGCCCCAGAGCTCTGCGTCGGAGCAGGCGGAGAGATCCTTTTTGCAGGCGCGCTGCAGCCTGTTCTCTAATTCTATGCGATCCATAAGCGGTTCATCCTTTCTGATGCATTTATTACTATTGTTACGTGTAGTTTATCAATTTATGCTTTTAAATACTAGCAGAATTCTGGTATAATATAATACAAAACTATCAAAAGTCGCGGAGGAAGGTCTATGAGGATTCCGGAGAGGCAGAGGGCGGGAAGGTTTGAGGAGAGAAAGGAGCACGGGGAGAGGGAATTTCCCTTTACCATTTATCCGTGCTCGATTCCCGTGGACTTTCCAAGGGTGCCGGTCCACTGGCACCAGGAGATGGAGATTATCGCGGTAAAAAAGGGGCGGGGGATTGTGACGGTGGATCGGAAGCGGTACGAGCTTAAGGCAGGCGAGCTTCTGTTCGTATTTCCGGGACAGCTGCACGGCATAAATAAAAGAGCCGGGGAGAGCGGGCCTATGGAGTACGAAAATATCATTTTTCGGCCGGAGCTTCTCATGTCCGGAGGGGAGGATATCCGCTCGGACCGGTTTTTCCTCCCGCTGGCGGAGGGCCGGGCCAGGGTGCCCTTTAAGGTGGAGGAGGGGACGAAGGAGTATGAGGGGTTCGCGGCCTGCGTCCGGAAGCTGGATGAGCTCTCCGGGGAACGGGGATACGGCTATCAGCTGGGGATTAAGAGCTGCCTGTTCTGGCTGTTTTATCTTGCCGCCGGCCAGCAGCCGGAGGCCGGGGAGGAGCGGACGGACAAGGTGCGGGAAAAGATGCGGCAGATTCTCTCCTACGTGGAGGAGCATTACGGGGAGCGGATTTCCATTGAGGACGCGGCGGCTGTGTGCTATTACAGCCCTTCGCATTTTATGAAGTATTTTAAACAGTATATGGGGATTCCCTTTGTGCAGTATCTCAATGATTACCGCCTGGCGCGGGCCTGGGCCAGACTTGAGGAGACGGAGGAGTCGGTGACGAATATTGCCCAGAGCTGCGGGTTTGAAAATCTGTCCTATTTTAACCGGATGTTCAAGCGGAGATATGGGATGACGCCGGGGCAGATGCGCGGGCTTCCCCTTGGCGGACACAGATATATATGCTATGATAAGGAGCAGATGCCAGAGCCGGCGGGCTTACAGCCGGGGCCTGGCAGAGGGAAAGGAGCAAATGAGGGATGAGAGAGTGCGGCATACTGCTTCCGGTGGCCAGCCTGCCTTCCAGGTACGGCATCGGCGCGTTTTCAAAGGAAGCGTTTCAATTTATCGATCAGCTGAAGGAGGCGGGGCAGCAGTACTGGCAGATACTGCCCCTGGGGCCTACGGGGTATGGGGATTCGCCCTACCAGGCATTTTCCGCCTTTGCGGGGAACCCCTATTTTATTGATCTGGAGCAGCTGACCGAGGAGGGGATTCTCACTAAGGAGGAGTGCGGGGCCGTTGATTTTGGGGAAAATGAACGGTACATTGATTATGGGAAGCTGTATGAGGGGAGATTCCCCCTGCTGCGAAGGGCCTACGAGCGGTGGAAGCAGATGGAATTCGCGGATACGCGGGCAGAGGCGGTCCACCGGCTGGCCGAACAGCGGCTGCGGGAGGAGACTCGGGAATACTGCTTTTACATGGCGGTGAAGAATGCCTTCGGCGGAAGGAGCTGGAGCCTGTGGGATGAGGATATCCGTCTGGGAAGGGCGGAGGCAGTCCGGGAGTACCGCAGGCGGCTGACGGACGAGATCGGATTTTATGAGTTCCAGCAGATGAAGTTTGAGGAGCAGTGGGGGCGGCTGAAGGCCTATGCCAATGAACAGGGAATCCGCATCATCGGCGATATCCCTATCTATGTGGCCTTTGACGGGGCGGACAGCTGGCTGCATCCGGAGCTATTTCAGTTTGATGAGGAGAACATGCCGGCTGCGGTGGCGGGCTGCCCGCCGGACGCATTTTCCGCCACGGGCCAGCTCTGGGGCAATCCCCTGTACCGCTGGGAGCACCACCGTAAGACAGGGTATGCCTGGTGGATGCGCCGGATGGAGTACAGCTTTTCCCTCTGCGATGTGGTGCGGGTGGACCATTTCCGGGGCTTTGAGTCCTATTATTCCATCCCCTACGGGGATGCCACAGCGGAGAATGGGCACTGGGAGAAGGGCCCGGGCATGGAGCTGTTTGAGAGGATGCAGGAGTATTTTAGAAAGAAGCGGCTTCCCATTATCGCGGAGGATCTGGGACTTCTGACGCCGGCGGTCCACCGGCTTTTGAGGGCCAGCCGCTTCCCGGGGATGAAGGTGCTGGAATTTGCCTTTGACGATACGGAGAACAGCGATTATCTTCCCCACAAGTATAAGGAAAACTGTGTGGTCTACACGGGCACCCATGACAATGACACGGCGGCGGGCTGGTTTGCCGCCCTTGGGCGCCATGACAGGCAGTTTGTGCGTGAGTATATGGGACGCAGGGAGCGGGGGGCAAAGGACATCCACTGGGATCTCATCCGGCTGGCCCTCTCCAGCACGGCCCGGCTTGCAGTTATTCCCATGCAGGATTATCTGGGCCTGGGCTCAGAGGCGAGAATCAATGTGCCCTCCACCCTGGGGGAGAACTGGAGGTGGAGGCTGCTGCCCGGCGAGATGACAGAGGAGCTGACGGCCCGGTGCAGGAGGATGGCCCAGGTGTATGGCCGGACAAGAAAATGCCCGCCGTCTGAACTATTATAATTTTAATGAAATCTTCCGCTGTTTTTCCGAAAATTTTCATGCATTTTCCTGCGGTTTCTGATAAAATAGAAGTAAGATAGGATGTATGCGGAACATTTTTGGAAACGCGCAAGGAGGTGGATTTTATGAAGAGATGGATGGCAGCGGCAGCCGCGGCATTCTGCCTGACAGCTTTGGCGCCGGGGCTCGCTATGACCGCCCGGGCAGACTGGGTGGAGGAGGACGGCAAGGCTCATTTCCTGGACGGAAGCGGGAACTATGTGAGGAGCGACTGGCGCACCAGGGACGGGGAGCGCTATTACCTGGACAGCGAGGGGAATGTGGCGGAGAACACCTGGGTCCAGAACATTTATTACGTGGGCGACGATGGAGCTATGCTTAAGAACGCCTGGGTGGAGGAGGACGGCGAGAGCGGCCTCAAGGATGCCGGGTGGTATTACGTGGGCCAGGATGGCAAGCTGGAGACGAACAAGTGGAAGACCATAGGAGGCTTCCGGTATTCCTTTGACAGTGACGGAAGGATGCGCACGGGCTGGCACTACGAGGACGGGGACATCTACTACCTGGGCGATGGGGACGAGGGCTTTGCCAGAACTGGCTGGCAGTTTTTGGAATACAGTGAGCGGAAACGGCCGGCAGAGGGGGAGATTTCCCGGAAGCTGGAGGAGGGAGACGGAAGAGGGCGCTGGTTTTATTTCCAGGTCAACGGAAAGGCGAAGAAATCCCCCGCAGGATCCTACGAGATGGAGACGATCAATGATAAGCGCTACTATTTTGACGCCAATGGCATGATGTGCACGGGCTGGCTGGCGGTGCGGGATCAGGCAGCTCCGGAGGACGCCACAGGCATCAGCCGCTTTGTGTATCTGGGCGGCAGGGAGGAGGGACTGCTCCGCAGGCAGTGGCTGGAGCTGGCGGAGCACCCCTGGGATTCGGAGTTTAGGAGCGCCTTAACTGTGAAGGACGCGGACTATGACGGGCCGGAGGAGGGCGAGAGCGTCCGCTACTATTTTACAAATGATGGGACACCGGCCTTCCTGCCGAAGGGTGCGGCCTCTCTGAAGCAGGCATCGGTTGATATTGAGGGGGAGAGCTATCTCTTTGATCCCTATGGCTGCCTGCAGACAGGTCTTGTGCAGGTTGGAGGGCAGACCGGATACTTTGGCCCAGAGGGCGGAAACGGCATCCAGCGCATCGGACGGGTTGAGGATATGGAGGACCGTCTGGGGAGAAGCTTCACCGGCTATTTTTCCACAACCGGATCGGACAAGGGCGTGGGCTTTACCGGGGAGAAGGATGGCTTCCTCTACTGGAAGGGCCTCATGGTGTCCGCGAAGGAGGGGACAGACGTGCAGCCCTTCCTGGTGGACGGCAGGACCTACCTTGTAAATGAGTCCGGAAGAGTGCAGACAAACGAGAAGGCCTATGTCTCCGATGGAGCCTATGCCTACCGGATTGCAGACGGAATCCTGTATGAGACGGACGAGGAGGGAGAGAAGACCCAGGCGGTGAAGGCCGGAAGAACGCTTCCTGCCGCGGCTTACGCGTACACATATACGCCAAAGGGCGCGGCATAACACGTCCCTTTAGGGGCAGGCGCTTTGGCATAAGGGACTGCTTACGAATTGTTTAAAGATGTCTTTCATTTTTTCCCCGGCTATTGACCTGGTCATAGCCGGGGATTATGCTTTTTATACGACAAAAGAGACAAGGATGGCAGAAGAATGGACGAGAGACAGTACAGGATCGGGGAGATGGCTGAGATGACCGGGCTCAGCAGAGATACGCTGCGGTTTTATGAGAAGAAGGGCGTGATCAGGGCCAAGCGCAGGGAGAACGGGTACCGCTATTATACGGACAGCGACTTATATAAGCTGATGAGCATCTGCTACCACCGGAAGATGAATGACAGCCTGGAGACCATCGAGGGGATTGTGGCAAACTGCTCGCTGGAATCCAAGAGAGAGCTGGTCAAAGCGCGGCGGGAGGCGGAGGAGCAGGCGATCCGAAGCCACCGCAGGGCCCTTACCAGACTGCAGCTTACGGAGCGGGATTTGGACGCGGTGGAGCAGAACCTGTACGGCTGTAAGCTTCGCAGATTTCCCAGGGCATACGTCCTCGGCACATTTTCAGATTTTACCCAGTGTCTGGCCAAGTGGTTTAATCTCTCTCTTGAAAATCCGGTGCTGGATATGAGCTATTTTTACAGCGCTTATGGGTATGCGGACCAGGGGGAGATGGAGTATCGGGACACGCGCCTTTTATTTTACCAGGGTCTTGACGAGGAGACGGAGGAGAGGCTGGCAGAGGGGGGCTGTCCTGTGACGGAGGAGAGGGAGTGCGTCTATTCTGTGGTGAGGACGCAGAACATTTTTCCTGTACGGGAGGATGTGGAGAAGCTTTATAAGAGGGCAGGAGAGCTGGGAGCGGAGGCAGAGGATTTCTTTATCTGCAATCCTATGGGAAGCTTTTTCCAGGACAATTCTCTGTATTCGTATTTGGAGATCTATATACCGGTGAAGAGAAAGGGCGTCTGAGCTGATATGTATATTCTTGCGTACATTGGTTGTTTACCGGGCCGCAGGTGTGCTATACTGGAGATACCATTAAGACAGAGGAGCGAAATATGGAAGGAACGAAGAGAAAAACTCTTGTGATCGGCCACAGGAACCCGGATACGGATTCTATCTGCTCGGCGATCTGCTACGCGGATTTGAAGCATCAGGCCACAGGGGATGAATATGTGCCGGCCAGGGCCGGGCAGGTGAATCGGGAGACGCAGTTTGTGCTGAATTATTTTGGCGTCCAGGAGCCTAAGCTGGTGGAGGATGTGCGGACCCAGGTGAAGGACATTGAGATCCGCAAGACCAAGGGGGTGGCGGACACCATTTCCCTCAAGAAGGCCTGGAACATCATGCAGGAGAACAATGTGGTGACGATTCCCTCCGTGCGGGAGGACGGGACCCTGGAGGGCCTGATTACGGTGGGCGACATCACCAAGACCTACATGAATATCTATGACAGCAGTATTTTATCCAAGGCCAACACCCGGTATTCCAACATCATCGAGACACTGGAGGCGGATCTGGTGGTGGGGGACGCGGGGGCCTACTTTAATCAGGGAAAGGTGCTCATCGCCGCGGCAAACCCGGATCTGATGGAGTTTTATATCGAGCCCCACGATCTGGTGATTCTGGGGAATCGGTACGAGTCCCAGCTGTGCGCCATTGAGATGGAGGCGGACTGCATTGTTGTCTGCGAGGGAGCAGGAGTTTCCATGACCATCAAAAAAATTGCCCAGGATCACGGGTGCACAGTGATAGCGACTACCTATGACACCTACACGGCGGCCCGTCTGATCAACCAGAGCATGCCCATCAGCTATTTTATGACCAGGGAGCACCTGATCACCTTCAACAGCGACGACTATATTGA
>CALWMT010000049.1 GCA_944382045.1 uncultured Enterocloster sp.
TGTGTTTCCTCTGGATAGAGCTGTTGAAGGCACAGAACCGGTCGATCATTTTTTTCAGCTGGGCAGACATGCCATAGTAATAAAGAGGCGTGGCAAACACCATCATATCTGCATCCAGGATCTTTTTGCGTATGATCTCCACATCGTCCTTCTGCACACAGGGGCCTTCATAGCCGCAGTGGATGCACCCTATACAGGGATGGATATCGGCGTGAGCCACATCGATCAGTTCCACGGTATGTCCCGCCCCTTCGGCCCCCTGCCGGAAGCAGTCTGCCAGGATGTGGGTGGAGCCGTTTTTGTTGGGGCTGCCCTCTAAAACAGCGATCTTCATCCCAAAGCCTCCTTACTTCATTTCCTTTTCCCAATAGCGGATCACATCAAGCTGCATCTCCCCCGCAAGCTGCTCCATGCGAGTGATTTCTTCATCAGAAAGCCTCAGTGCGGCAGCCTTGGCTGCATCCTCTACCTGATATACCTTGGTCACGCCGATGATAGGCAGGGTGCCTTTGGCAATGGCCCAGGCCACCGGCACCTGCGCTGCCGCCGCGCCGTGGGCGTCAGCAATCTCCTTCAGGCACGCATTAAGTTTTTCCAACTGCGGCAGCATGGGGTTATACACCGCGCCCCGGTCAGAACCTGTCGGGAGGGGATGCCCGGTATCGTACTTTCCGGACAGGGCTCCCTGCTCCAGGACCATGTAGGAAAAGAAGGTTATATCATTTTCCTTACAATAGTCCAGGATACCGGAAGTCTCGGAAGAACGGTTCAGGAGGCTATAATGATTCTGAATGGCGGAGATCTTCAGGCCTTCGTCCTCCAGGATGGCTTCGGCCTCTTTGATCTCAGCCAGGTTATGATTAGACAGGCCAATGCGTCCGATCTTGCCGGTCTTTGCAAGGGGGATCAGCTTGCGAGTCCACTCCGGTGCACCTACGGGATTATGGATCCAGTAGATATCCATCTCATCGGTGCCAAGGAGCTTTGCGCTGGTTTCATAAAGTGCGGTAACAGCATTTTCAGCCTTGGGATCGGCGCACTGAGGTGTAAATTTATCCGAGATGATGACATCCTCCCTGGGATAATCCTTTATAAAGTCTCCAAGGACCTTTTCAGATGCACCCATTCCATAGGCATAGGCTGTATCCCACAGGTTGAGACCGGCCTTCATGCCCGCCTCAAACACCGGACGCAGATCATCGGCAGAAAGGCTGCCTCCAAATGTTCCGTCATTGCCCCAGGCCCATGCGCCCAGCGCAATCTTCGGTAATTTTTTCAATTCCATATCCTTTTCCTCCAAATCTCTCTGAAAATGCTTCTATTCTTCTGCCAGCAGATCCCTGCAGGTATTAAGGGCATTAAACAGCCTGGGAATGCCCATATAGCCGCTGGCGTGTACCAGAGCGCAGACGATCTCTTCCCTGGTGCTGCCGGCTTTCAGTGCTCCTTCCACATGACTCTTCACCTGCACTTCGGCTCCGCCCATAGCTGCCAGCAGCACCACCGTAAGCAGCTCCCTGGTCTTTCCATCCAAACCTGTGCGGGTATTGAAGTCACCAAAGCAAAGCTCTGTCAAAAACCGGGGCACCGCCTCATCAAAGGGCTTCGGCAGCCAGGTATACCGATCTTTGATCTCGTCCCCATATAATGGAGTCTGGATGTCAAGGCCCCTCTGGTAACGCTCGTTCTCATCTCTGCCAGCCAAAGTCTTTTGTGACGGCAGCGGCAGCCCGATGCCATTTTGTGTGAAAACCTCATTCATAGCAGCAATGGCATTGAGGGTCTTGGGGAAGCCGATGAAGGGCGCGCACTGATAGACAGCCTCCCGGATCTCCACCGGGGTGCAGCCTGCATTCAGACTAGCCCCCACGTGGGCCTTGATCTGCGGCAGGGCGCTCAGCACGGTGAGGACCGTGACGGTCACCAGCTCCCGCATCCGGTTGTCCAGACTGCCGGTATAGCACACATCCCCAAAGATATAGCCCTGGAGAATCTGCATGAATTCGCCGTCGCTGCCCTCATCCCCGGCGGCGTGGCTGTGAAACAGCTCCTGCATCTTTTGTTCTGTTCTTTCTTCTCTATTCATAACGCTTGCCTCCTGCTGATTTTCTTTATTCAATCGCTTCTACTGTGATCGTCCCGGACATCCTGCTGATCTGCTCTGCACCGGAAACTGCATATCCCAGCTCATATAAAGAGGGATTTTCGTTAAAGCCATCATAAAACATGACGACATTTCCCCAAGGCTCATAGTAAGCTAATGTCCCTGCACCGGTACTTGATGACGCAGCCGGTGTTTCTACACATGCAAGCTCTTTTGGAGGATAAAATATCTTTTCATTGGTGCTGAAATCCTCTGCATCCACGGTGAGAGGCAGCATCTCATAAAGAGAGGCCGCTGCTGCGCCGTTGTTAAGCGCATAAATAACTTCGGCATCTCCAAACTGTACCGATATCCGTTTACCTGACATATCTGTATCTTCCTCCTCTCCTTCTGTCTGGCTGCCATAGCCAAGTCCATCTGCCCAGGCCTTTATGGCTTCTTCTGAGGACGCCGCCTCCTCCTCATAACAGTCAAAAATGTTATCGGAGATCACAGCCCCTGGCGCAGCTTCCGCGATCTGCTCCACGCTGCCTGCAAGGCCTCCTGTGCCGTGGGAGCAGAACAGATACACCTGTTTTCCGGAAAGATCATTTTGCTCCAGAAAACTGAGCAGCGCCATCGGTGCTCCATACCACCAATTTGGGTAGCCTAAAAACACGGTGTCATACTGGCCAAGATTTACGGCATTCTCTGCAAGCTCCGGCCTGGCGTCTTCTCCCCGCTCCTCGTTCGCTCTCTCAAGACATTCATCCCAGCCGCTGGGGTAAGGATCCGCAACTCTTATTGAGAAAATGTCGCCTCCTGTCTCCTCCTGAACCCAGCCTGCAAGCTGCTGCACATTTCCCGGAGGAATGACGCTGGGCGATGATACCGCATCCACATCCTCTGCAAGGACCGCATTGTCAACCCAGGAGAAATATGCAACCAGGACATTGCTGTTTCCCGTCCCTTCTCCTTCCGCATCCGAGCCCTCCGCCGGTCCCTCATCCCCAAAATCTTCTACAGTTGTTTCCGTTTCATATTGACCGGAATCCGATGGCGCGGAAGCTTCGCTGCCATCCGCCTGACTGCAGGCTGCAAGCGAGAAAAACATTGCCGCTGCTAGCAGAAAAGATACTATTCTTTTCATTGGATCGTCCTCCTTGTTTTACTTTCTGTTCTTATTATAAGAATATCAATCTTTAATGTCTAATGCTTATAATTTATCTTTATCAATACAATTTTCACATAAATGAAGTTAAAAAATGAGGCTGCCAATTTCTGACAGCCCCTCTTTAAATTAAAGATCATATACCTCCCTATAAGAAATTTCCGGAAGCTCCCCCTCCCCTCTGCTTACCTCGCCGAGACGCTCTCTGTCCTCATTGATGTAATAAATAGTTCCATTATCGTATTCGTAGCGGTATTCACCATCCACACGGTAGGTGCGATTGCGGTCCTGAACTCTTCCTGATTCATCAACCAGATACAATCTGCCTTCCACCTCAAAGACCTGGAAGTCTTCGCCATCCTCTGCCTGAACTAACTTACCATTGGCATACAAATACCCATTTCTTTCGCCAGTATATCCGCCGCCGCGGTTCACGCCTGAAGTATTAAAGTAGTAGGTCCCGCGTTCTCCCTCTTCATCATATACATTCGTCTGACGATCTCTCTTCATTGCGCCGTCCGAATCATCTGCACCAAAATAGGCGCTTAAAATCGTACCGCCTTCCATTCGGAATCCCAGCATTCCGCTCTGCATTCTTCCGTACTCATCAAAGAAATAGCTCTGACCGTTGATTCTGGTGACTGCCTCGGAAAGGCTGTGGGCCTCACTGCTTAGATAAGCCGGAACACCATTGCTGTCAAAATAGTACCAAGCGCCGTCTCCCCAGTTATCGCGTTCTGGAAGCGCCGAAGATGATGCATTGCTGGAGCTGGCTGTGCTGTAGCTGAAATCATCATTGCTGTCTGTCGGTTCATCGTAGATATATCTCCAGCCAACTGCCATCTGTCCCTGGTCTGCCGTACCAAAATATTTCAGGGTACTAATGCCGGTTATATCGCCGTCTTCGCGTTCGCCCACCTCTGCCCAGCCGTCCGCCATGACACCATTCTCGTCAAAATAGTATCGATATCCGTTGATTCTGCGGCTTACATAGGTGTCATCCTCTGCCCGTACAGCCTGCCCATTGGATTGAAAATAGAACCAGGCCCCCATTTCTCCGCTGGATACAATGGATGAAACCTCTCCATCATCTGGAATCTCGTCCTCATCCCAGGCTAGAGCCAGCCACCCTGTTTTCATTGCGCCGTCATTCTCATCGCCAAGATAATACAGGTCATCTTCGTCATGAAACCATCCATAACTCATTGCCCCTTCATCATCGAAATGATATCGCTGCCCATTAATAGTTCTCCATCCATCTGTTACCGCCCGGCCATTCTCGCCCAGGTAAAACCACCCTCCATCTGAATTCGGTGCATCCTCTCCTTCCGGCGTATATATCCACGTATTGGATAGCCTTGCCCCATCTGCATTGACATAATAGGTATCATCTACCCACTGGTTTCTCGCCATAATCCCGTCAGAATTCAGGTAAAAATAATGATTGCCTGACTGACGCCATTCATTTGTTACGCGGGAGCCTGAACTGTCGGTAAAGCTCCAATCGCCATTACCTAACGGATTCCAGTCCGCAAATGAGAGCATTGCGCTTCCTAGAGTTAATGCGCCAGCTGCCGTGATGCCTGCAGCAAATTTTATTTTTCGTTTCATTTGAATCACTCCTATCTTCATTGGAATAATCCCATTATAAAGATGGCAGCTATCATCAAAATAACAAAAGTATAAAAGAAAAATAAATCCATTTTACTGTTTTCTTACAGCAGCATGCCTTTCTTACAATTCTCCAAACATATCGTTTCCTTTTTGCAGGAAGGCTTCCTCCTATTACCGCATACGAAATCGATAGCCAGCTCCCCATACAGTCTCAATAAATTGATTATTTTCTTTATTTTTATTCAGCTTCTCGCGGATTCGATTGATATGTACGGTTACCGTAGCCATCGTTCCCGCAGCCTCCATTCCCCAAATCCGGTCGAATAGTCTCTCTCTGGAAAATACAATATTCGGATTCTCTACCAAAAAAATCAGTATCTCATATTCTTTATTTGAAAATGATACCTCCTCTCCATCCAAGAGGACCCGATGCTCCTCCGGATAAATCGTCAGATTTTTTACTGTGACTTCTCTGGATTTTTCCATCTTCTTTTGCTCCAGAAGCCGTTCATGGATCTGAATGTGGGACCGAACCCGTGCCACCATCTCAGCCGGGCTGAAAGGCTTTACTAGATAATCATCCGCCCCTAGGCTGAGTCCGCGAATTTTATCTATTTCCTCCTTTCTGGCTGTAACCAAAATAATTGGTATATTTGTCTCTTTACGAATTTCCCTGCAGATATCGAAACCATTTTTCCCAGGAAGCATGACATCTAAAAGCACTTCATCAACTCCTCCCTGAAGTGCTCTTTCTAATCCCTTTGCTCCATTCGATTCAATTTCTGTTTCAAATCCCGCCGTTTCCAGATAATCGCGCTCTATAGGTGTACTCATTTTTAATGTATAATACTTATATTCTATCTTCATCAATACGAATTCTGTATAGATAAAATTATAAAAGGTCCCAAAAAAATCTCCGAGGGGACACCCCGGAGAAATAGTACTTAGCAGTTATTCTATTTTATCCCGCAGCAGATTTATCTCCTGTATGAACAGGGAGGCTGCTGCTGAAAACAGGTTGTTCTTTTTCCACACCAGCACGCTGTGGGTCATTCGCCGCGGCTCCAGCGGAATGAAGCGCAGACGGGGGTCACTGCGGATCGCCAGCGCCCCATCCATACAGAACGCACAGCCAAGTCCCTCCGCCACCATGAGTGCAGCATTGGAAAGCAGAGTGTAAAATAATGGGAGCTTCAGCTCTTTTTCTTCTCGTCCCAGCCAATGCAATATCTCTGCACGGATATTCTCCCGCAAGGGCAGGATAAGAGGGTATGGGGCCACATCGTCTGCTGTAAGAGATGCCTTTTCGGTCAACGGATGATCGTCACGCACCAATAGCCCCCAGGTATCCTGCTGGGACAAGCGGACATAGTCATATCGAGTCACATCAATGGGCTCCAGCAGCAGGCCGATATCCACCAGCCCTTTGTCCAGCCGGTCCTTGATATTGTCAACGGTTTCATTGTAAAGAGTGAACTGCACCGAAGGGTATTTCCCGGAAAACGCTTTGATAAGCTTAGCCAGCGTCTGTCCGCCTACTGCTTCGGACGCTCCGATCACTACCATGCCGCTTATGTCGCTCTGCCTCTCGGCAAAATTCTTTTCCAGCCGATCCGCCAGCTCAACGATCTCCTGTGCCCGCTGCCGAAAAAATATACCATCATCCGTCAGCTTTAAGCCGTTTTTACCGCGCAGTGTCAGTGTAACTCCCAGCTCGCGCTCCAGATCCATGATCTGCCGGCTAAGAGTAGGCTGGGTCACGTGCAGGATATCTGCGGCCCTTGTAATATTTTCTTCCTGGGCGGCCGCTAAAAAATAACGAAGTGTACGAAGTTCCAAAACGCTCTCTCCTGTTTTTTTTAATAATATCATTTTCATGCCTTGTCTGCAATAATTTCGTTTATCCATACATCGCTCTTTGGTGTTATAATAGAAAATGGGAGGTGTTAATAAATGAGTCAGCATATTACAGTAGCAGACTATAATCCATTGTGGATAAAGAAATACGAGGAAGAAGCGGTGCTGATTAAAGAGATTCTTGCTGATAACTGCATTGCAATCTATCACATAGGCAGCACATCTGTACCGGGATTGGCAGCAAAACCCATTATTGATATTATGGCAGCAGTAAGAAGTCTTGAAAAGGTTGACTGTGCTGCTGAAGCCTTTTCTAAAATCGGCTATGAATATCTCGGAGAATTTGGAATGGAGGGAAGACGCTATCTGCGCAAGGGAGGGGATGAAAGAACCCATCAAATTCATATCTTCCAGATGAATGATTGGAGCAATATTGGGAGACATCTTGCCTTTCGTGATTATATGCGCACACACGAAAAAGAAAGAGCACAGTACGCAAAACTCAAAATAGAGCTCGCACAGAAATTCCCTTATGACATTGATGGATATTGCGACGGAAAAGAAAGCTTTGTGCGTGAAATTGAGAAGCTCGCCCTTTCTCAATTTGATGGAGCATGGGAAAAAATGTATATTGCCGCGCGAAAGGTGCAGAAAGAACGAACACTTTCTTCGTTGGTTGAAGCAGGAAGCGTTTCTGCTGCGCTTCTTACTGAAAAAGGGAATATTTATGTCGGTGTTTGTATTGATACTGCTTGTTCTTTGGGAATGTGCGCGGAAAGAAATGCGATGGCTAATATGATTACAAATGGCGAGAATGGTATTTGTCGATTGATAGCGGTTGATCGGAACGGAAAAGTAGTCCCGCCTTGCGGTGCCTGCAGAGAATTTATGACACAGCTTATGCCGGAGAACTACCGTTCCATTGAAATTATGCTGGATTATGAAAAGGAAAAGGTTGTTACTCTGGGAGAGCTTACTCCCGAATGGTGGATATAGATAAACGTTCAAATCGCAGCTGTTAAGATGAAAAACAAACAAAATCAACCTTTATTTCGCAGATGAAAAATCTTTTACAACATCCAAGAACACATTTGCTCCGGCCAACAGATCTTTGTCCGGGGTAAATTCCGCCGGATTATGGCTGATCCCTTTCACGCTTGGCACAAAAATCATAGCCGTCGGGCACATTCTTGCGATCATCTGAGCGTCCTGCCCCGCGCCGGATGTCATCCTGCGGCAGCTGAAGCCTCTTTCTTTCGCTGCCTTTTCGATACATGTCACAATGCCTTCGTCAAACAATACCGGTTCAAAGCGCACCAGCCGCTCTGTATGGATCCTTACCTTGTCCGTCTTTTCCAGCTCTTTTAAGTAATCTGCCAATGCCTGTTCTTCTTCCTTAAGCTTTGTTTCGTCAGGATTTCTCACATCTGCTGTAAATACGGCTTTTGACGGGATAACGTTTACCGCGTTCGGTTCAAATTCAATGCATCCTACGGTTGCCACGGTTTTTCCATTGGACTGAAGGCAGCGTTCTCTCAGAAAAACATTTACTTTTGCCGCTGCAAGGCCGGCATCGATCCTTAAAGCTGTCGGCGTTGTTCCCGCATGGTTCGCTGCGCCTTCTATGGTGATCCTCTGCCATGAGATTCCCTGAAGATTTTCTACTGCTCCGATCTGTACGCCTTCCACATCCATGATCGGTCCCTGCTCAATATGGAGTTCGATAAAAGCGTATGGCTTGATAAATCCAGGTTCCACAGTTCCTTCGTATCCGATCCTCTTCAGCTCTTCACCCAGGATCGTGCCGTCCGTCCCCACGGCCGCCAGCGCTTCTTCTGCAGAAAGCCCTCCTGCATATACGAGAGATCCCATCATATCAGGAGCGTAACGGACGCCCTCTTCATTGGTAAAAGCTCCTGTTACGATCGGTCTTTCCGGCACATATCCCTGTTCCTTCAGCGTCTTGATCACTTCGATCCCGGCAATCACTCCGTAGCAGCCGTCATATTTTCCAGCATCGATCACAGAGTCGATATGAGATCCTACCATCAGCGGCGCCTTATCCCTGTTTTCAGGCGTTTCCCATATTCCAAATATATTTCCGATCCGGTCCACAACCACTTCCAGTCCGGCATCTTTCATCCAGCTGACGATCATATCTCGTCCATCTTTGTCTCCGTCAGAGGCAGCCAGCCTTACTCTTCTGCCGTCCGCATCTTTTCCAGTTTCCCCCAGGGCATTGATCCTTTCCAGCAGACGCTCTTCATTAATTGACAGCATGATATGCCTCCTCCTTTTGTGTGAAAAATTTTTATATTCTCTTTTTGTGTAAGACAAGTATATCAAATATGCCTTCCCCGATTCTATCAATATCCAACCTATTTTTATCAAAATTTGTACAAATTTAAGATGACCAAGAAAAAGCATGCGGGAAAATGTGCATTTTAAGATTCTTTTGATCAACAGCAAGCTCTTGATGGCCTTTTGAATTGGACAAAGGCCTCTTCCAGTTATTTTTCGATCATAAATTTTCTTTCGCAGATGTTTGAGTCAGTTATAAGGGATTTCAAAAAGGATAAGCATCCGGTAGACTATGATGAAATAGAAATGTTTCATACGGTTTTAAACTATGTATACAGTCATTACGCAGAGCCGCTGACTGTGCAGCAGCTCGCTGTCCAGATCATGACAAACAAAAACCAGCTCACCGATCTGTTTAAAAAATCCACCAATATGGCTCCGATCAAATTTCTGAATGAATATCGTCTCTATATTGCCCAAAATCTGATCATACTTTATACAGCAGTTCCGGGATAACTACGGCCTCCCGCCTTAATCCCCCAGAGGCGCAAAAAACGCTGGCACCATGCGGTTTCCAGCGTTTTTTGCGTCTCTATGAAATTCGGGATTACTGTCCCATCTGCTTTGCTACTTCCTCAGCGAAATTCTCCTCTTTCTTGGCAATGCCCTCGCCGGTCTCGAAGCGGACAAACTTCTTAACCTTGATGTTGGCGCCGTTGGCCTTGGCCACGGAGGCAACATACTGGGAAACGCTCTGCTTGCCGTCCTCAGCCTTCACATATACCTGATCCAGCAGGCAGATCTCCTTGAGCTCCTTGTTGATGCGGCCCTTAACCATGCCCTCGATGATCTTGTCGTTGGCGTCGGGCTTCTCATTCTTAGCAGCTACGGTAAGGATCTCCGTCTCCTTGGCAATGTAATCCGCGCTCACCTCATCCCGGCTGGTGAAGGTGGGCTTTAAGGCTGCTGCCTGCATCGCCACGTTCTTAGCCATCTCCTTGATATCATCGTTGACCACATCGGTCTCAACGTCAACGAGAACGCCGATCTTGCCGCCTGCATGGATGTAGGAGGCCACGAAGCCGTTGGGCTCCTCCACCTGCTCGAAACGGCGGATATTCATATTCTCACCGATAATGGAGATCTGGGAAGCCAGAGCATCCTTCACGGTCATGGTCTCATCCTTTGCCCACTTCTCAGCCATGAATCCGTCCAGATCCTTGGCAGTGGTGGTCAGCGCCTGAGCGGCAACATCAGCCACGTAGGAGCGGAACTTCTCGTTCTTTGCCACGAAGTCAGTCTCAGCGTTTACCTCAACCACAACAGCCTTCTTCTCGTCCTCTGTCATAGCGGTGGCCACAATGCCCTCTGCTGCGATACGGCCAGCCTTCTTAGCTGCGCCCGCCAGTCCCTTCTCTCTCAGGAACTCAACGGCCTTGTCCATATCTCCCTCGGTAGCTGCTAACGCCTTCTTGCAGTCCATCATGCCGGCGCCAGTCATCTCTCTTAACTCTTTTACCATTGCTGCAGTTACTGCTGCCATGTCATATCCCTCCAAAAAATGTTGTTTATATCCGCGGCAGGCAGGCCGGACCGCCCGGCCCTACAGCCGAATCCATCCGCGCCTGCCAGCCATGATTCCTTTTTTACGCCTCTGCGCTCTCGCTCTCAAACATCTCGGTATCAACCGGAACCTCGATCTCCATAGCGCCCTCTAATACCTCGCCCTGCTTTGCCTCGATCACAGCGTCAGCCATCTTGGAGACAATCAGCTTCACGGCGCGGATCGCGTCGTCGTTGCCGGGGATCACATAATCCAGCTCATCGGGATCGCAGTTGGTATCTACAATGCCGATCAGAGTGATGCCAAGGGTGTGAGCCTCCTGAATGCAGATGTGCTCCTTCTTGGGATCTACAACGAAAATCGCATCGGGCAGTCTCTTCATCTCCTTGATGCCGCCCAGGTTCTTCTCTAACTTCTCCCACTCCTTCTTTAACTTGATAACCTCCTTCTTGGGAAGTACATCAAAGGTGCCGTCCTGAGACATGGTCTCGATCTCCTTCAGTCTCGCAACACGGCTCTGAATGGTCTTGAAGTTGGTGAGCATGCCGCCCAGCCATCTCTCATTTACATAGAACATGCCGCAGCGCTCAGCCTCAGCCTTGATAGCCTCCTGCGCCTGCTTCTTGGTTCCTACGAACAGAATGGTGCCTCCCTCAGCGGCAATGTCAGATACGGCCTTGTAAGCCTCATCCACCTTGCCAACGGACTTCTGCAGGTCGATGATGTAGATGCCGTTTCTCTCGGTGTAGATGTAGGGAGCCATCTTGGGGTTCCATCTTCTTGTCTGGTGGCCGAAGTGCACACCTGCTTCCAGTAACTGCTTCATTGAAATTACGCTCATGTTTTTCCCTCCGTTTGTTTGGTTTTTCGCCGGAGCTGTCTTCTGGCTCTGCCGCGCCAAATAGGCACGTCCAAGCCCTTTCCGGCATCTTCCGCCTGCTTCTCACACTTCCCGCAGAACCCGCCAAAGGCTGGCACCATTCCGCAGAATCCACAGACGTGTTTTTTCAGCCTTTCTACTATAGCATAAAAAAAACAGGCTTGCAAGCACTTTTTGCAAGCCTGTAGGGCGAAAATCCGCGTCCGGATCTCTTCACCCGGCTGGCAGACATTATTT
>CALWMT010000050.1 GCA_944382045.1 uncultured Enterocloster sp.
TATTGAATACGCATATGCCAACTATGATATTAAGACCGCCAAGGCAGACCTTGACGCGGTGTCCGATGAGCTGGCCAGGGCGCAGACCGCGCTGGATGTTCTGAACAATACGGAGCTGATGGAGATCGAGTTTTAAGCTGCCCCCGTTGATCCGCTTTCATTTTCCGAGTGCTTTTAAACAGAGTTTTTCGCAGCTGTCCTGAACGGCTGCAGAGTTTTTTCACGAATGGAGATTCTTATAGAAGGTATAAGGTCAGAGTTTTTGTTTTCCGTTATTCTGCATGTTATTTGTATTAGTTCATGGTTAAGAAAAAGAGGAGGCAAGACAACTCTGTTTGACACTGAAAACTTGCCTGTGTGTATACAGGGCGGCGGAAGTTCGGTTACATGCCGCACAAAAACACAGGACATGCTGCCGATTGACGCACAGAGCTCAGGAGGAAATGCCATGAAACCAGTGTATCTGTCGATTAAACAGGAAGCCACCGGAAAGCGCATGAAGGAACTTTTCCGGAAGAACGGATATTCCGTAAAGGATGTCCAGGAAGCCATGGGGTTTGAGAGCCCTCAGGCTGTTTATAAGTGGCTGTCCGGCCGATCCCTTCCAAGCCTGGACAATTTTCTCATCCTCAGCAGAATTTTACATACCAGCATTGAAGATATCCTCGTCGTTGACGGGGATTTTGCTTTTTATATAAAGCTGCGTACGGCTGCCAGTACACTCGTAACATTTGTGTCTAGAATTTCCCCAAAACCCTGAAAAATTCCCAAAAGCGCACTGATTATACAAACAGAGAGGAAAAAAGAAAGCAAGAAAAGCCAGGAAGGAGGCGAAACGAAAAAAGGCGGATTTCTAATTTCCCGAAAAAGCAGTTTCCAGAGATATATGCCGTAATATAATATGGCATTTACAACGTGTTATTAACAGAGAGGAGCGTTTTGTGAGTATGAAAATGAACCGTATTATTAAGAAAATTACAGTCCTGTCCCTGACGGCCGTCATAGGTGCAGGAGTCCTTCCTGTTCAGGCGCTTCCGGGCGGGCCGCTTACGGCCTGGGCCGCCACCGCCCTGGTGGATACCGGAAAGGTTCTGGAGAAGGGTCAGTGGGTGGACGACGGCGCGGGGAGGAAATATGTGTATGCTGACGGGACATTTGCCCAGAATACCTGGAAGGGGATTGACGGATTCTACTATCATTTTGATGCCAACGGATACATGGAGCGGTCAAGGCCGGTCTGCACAAAGCTGACGGAGGCTTACAGCCTGAATGAGGCGGGGCAGCTCTACCGCATCGCCGGGGGAGGAACCGTGATCTCCCTGTGCACTTACCGCAATGACCAGTCCGTTCCGGACGGCGATTTCAACTACCCCCTAAAGGGAATGCTGGCCCAGTACGGCCTGGCTTACGCAGGCGTGGTGGAGGAGGCGGATCCCATCTACGGATTTTCTGTGAAAGAGGTGAACCCGTCCTATTTTGATCTGAAATATCATGGCAGCAACACCGGCGTCATCATGGAGTACGCCTATGCCCTCAGCGGCAACCCGGCGAACTACTATAAGATTGACCAGAATATGAAAACCGGCAGAATCCCCTACGGAAGTCTGGATCCAAATAAAACCGAGGCCGATTACCCGGAGGTGCAGCAGGTGCTAAATGAGATTCGCAGTTTCCTAAATTCCGTTCCGCACACTGGTGCGGATGATGGGGCTTCCCTGTATTACGGAGAGCACCCGTGATCACCAGTGGGATTATGTGCGGATTGACGGCCAGTGGTGGATGCACAGCAACGGCAATCTCTATCGTCCCGGAGAAACCGAGCGGTTAGCCAACGGATACACCGTGCCTTCCTTTGAAAATTCTCCCACCAACCGGTGCTTCGGGGAGGGCAATCCCAATTACTATATGAATTGGGCGTACCAGCCATAAAAGAAGCATCCCCGGCTGCGGGCCCATATAACGGGCCGCAAGCCGGGGATTATTGTTAGGCCAAGGGCCTGTTTCCCATTGCGGAGTTTTTCGTGTTCCGAAAAATGGAGCTTTGGGAAACAAATAAACCACCTGCTATGCAGGTGAGTTAGAATAGCTTTAGCTTACAGTAAAAAACCTCCTGTGGTACAATAATGTTGGTTCGCCAACCGCATTAAAGTACGAGGAGGTATCCATATGGATAGCAATAGTTTATCACATACCAAATGGAATTGTAAGTACCATATTGTATTTGCACCAAAATATAGAAGAAAAGTTGCATATGGGAAAATAAAACAGGATATAGCAAATATTTTAAGTATGCTGTGCAAGAGAAAGTAAAAATTATAGAAGGAGAAATATGTCCAGACCATGTACACATGCTGGTAGAGATACCGCCGAGTATGAGCGTATCATATTTCGTAGGATATCTAAAGGGAAAAAGTACCCTTATGATATTTGAGAGACATGCGAACTTAAAATACAAATATGGAAACAGACATTTTTGGTGCAGAGGATATTATGTAGACACAGTAGGAAAAAATGCGAAAAAAATACAAGAGTATATAGCAAATCAGTTACAAGAAGATCAGGAATATGACCAAATGACGCTGAAAGAGTATATAGACCCGTTCACGGGTGAGCCAGTAAAGCAGAGCAAAAAGAGATAAGTCCTTTAGGACTTAGCAGGTAAATGATGTTGCGATTGGCGAACCGTTTCAATGAGTCTTTAGACTCCAGTGCCGGTAAAAGACCCTTATAGGGTCAAGTCAAGCCACCGGCTAAGCCGGTGGTCTTGACTCCTTACGGTCTAATCGAACGGGGAATACAGTACTTATTTCACCACATCCAGCTTAAAATCAAAATATTTCACCGCATTGTTGTAGCAGATGCCCTTTACGATCTCCTCCAGGGCCTTCATATCTGCCGGATACTCGCCGTTCTCTACCCAGCCGCCCACAAGCTCGCAGAGAATGCGGCGGAAATAATCATGGCGGGTGTAGGACAGGAAGCTTCTGGAGTCTGTGAGCATGCCGATGAAGTTGCCGAAGCAGCCCAGGTTCGCCAGGGAGCACATCTGATCCATCATGCCGATCTTGTGATCATTGAACCACCAGGCAGAGCCCTGCTGAATCTTGCCGGGGAACTTCTCCTGGAAGCAGCCGATGATAGTGCCGATGGCGGCATTATCATTGGGGTTCAGGGAGTAGAGAACCGTCTTGGGAACCTCGTTTGATGCGCTCAAGGCATTTAAGAAATCGGCCAGCTGTGCGCTGGGTGCATAGTCATTGATGCAGTCAAAGCCTGTATCCGGTCCCAGCTGCTCGAACATGTATGCATTGTTGTCACGCTTGCAGCCATAATGAAGCTGCATGATCCAGCCGAGACGATTGTACTCCCTTGCAACAAAGAGCAGGAAGGCAGTCTTGTATTTCAGCTCCTCCTCACGGGTTACTGCCTCGCCGGCCAGGCGCTTCTTCATGATGGCGTCAACCTCCTCATCGGAAGCGGGTGCATACATCACGAACTCTACGCCGTGATCAGATACCTTGCAGCCCATGGAGTCAAAGAATGCCATGCGCTTCTTGATGGCCTCCTTTAAGGAAGCAAAACCGTCGATGGCCACGCCGCTCACCTCAGCAAGCTGTGCAATATAGGCGGCGTAGGTGGGCTTTTCAATGTTGGTGGCCTTGTCCGGTCTCCAGGCAGGAAGCACCTGCACATCAAAGCTGTCATCCTCTGCGAGCTTCTTGTGCCACTCTAAGGAATCAACCGGATCATCGGTGGTGCAGATCAGGGTGACGTTGGACTGCTTGATGATATTGCGCACCGTCATGGAGTCCTCCTGAAGCTTGGCGTTGCAGAGATTCCAAACCTCCTCTGCGGTATCGCCGTTTAAATAGCCCTGATAGCCAAAATATTTTCTTAATTCCAGATGGCTCCAGTGATACAGGGGATTGCCGATGAGCTTGGGCATGGTCTCTGCCCAGGCCTGGAATTTCTCCCGGTCGGAGGCGTCGCCTGTGATGTACCTCTCGTCTACGCCGTTGGAGCGCATCTGGCGCCACTTGTAGTGATCGCCGCCCAGCCAAACCTGGGTGATGTTGTCGAACTTGCGGTCCTCATAAATTTCCTGGGGATTGATGTGGCAGTGGTAGTCCAGGATCGGCATGTTCTCCGCATAGTCATGGTACAGGCTCTTGGCCATATCCGTGGAGAGCAGGAAATCCTTGTCCATAAATTGTTTCATGTCTGAAACCTCCTTTTTGTGGTGCTTCTTATTATGAGATCAGAGGCGATGGTGGTCCGGCTGGGCACATTCTCGCCGCTGAAAACTCCCATGAGTGTGTTGACTGTGGCAGTGCACAGGGCCTCCACCTTGCTGTCAACAGATGTGATCTCCGGGTCCGTGCAGCGGGCCAGCAGAGAATTGTTATAGCCTATGATGCTCAGCTTGTCCGGTATGGAAATGCCGCGTGCATGGGCATACTTGACCGCGCCTACAGCCAGGGAATCATCGGAGGTCATAACCGCATCAAATACAAGTCCCTGATCCGCAAGGGAGAGCAGGAGATCGCGGGAGGCCTCCGCATCCTTGGAGCACTGATGGATCAGCTCCTGGCGCAGGGGGATGCCTGCGGCTTCCAGGGCATCCTTATAGCCGGCCTGCTTGCTGAGACCGCTGTAGGAATGGCTGCTGTAAAGATATAGTATATTTTGACAGCCAGTACGGATTAAAAGGGAAACCGCCTGCCGCACTGCCTCTCTGTCATCGCAGAGGGTGCTGTAAATATTATCTCCCTCCAGCCAGCCGTTCACCAGCATAATCGGCAGATCTGCCGCTGCCTCCAGAAGATAGGCATTGTCCCTCGGCCGCATCTCCACAAATTTGGAGCCGGCGAGGATGATGGCGTCTACCCGCTTGGAGCGCAGGAGAGAGAAATATTTTTGCTTAACCTCCAGATCGTATCCCGTGCAGCAGAGAATGGAGTCGTATCCATGGCTGCGCAGACTCCGCTCCAGATAATAAATGGCGCCTGCAAG
Source organism: uncultured Enterocloster sp. (assembly GCA_944382045.1). Lineage (GTDB taxonomy): Bacteria > Bacillota > Clostridia > Lachnospirales > Lachnospiraceae > Enterocloster. Next base: position 5,014 of record CALWMT010000050.1, read on the forward strand.
ATAGGGGTCCGATGAATCTGAGCACATGATGCCCACCGTGTGCATGGTATCCAGTCCAAGACCGCGCGCAAACACATTGGGAGTATACCCCAGATCATCCATAACCTTCAATACCTTTTCGCGGGTTTTCTCGCTGACATTGGGATTTCCATTGAGGACCCTGGAAACTGTGGCGATGGATACTCCTGCATGCTTCGATACATCGTATATGTTCAAAAAATCCACCTCACATTCTGTAAGTACTTACAAGCTAAGCATATTATACATTTTTTAGCAGAAGAGTGCAACTGTTTTTAAATAGATATTGACTTCCTGCGCGAAAAAAGCTAGAATAATTGTAAGCACTTACATTTTTAATTATAAAGAGGAGAGTAAGACCATGCAGGATATTGTCAAGATCAACCAGCAGGATAATGTTGCCGTGGCTCTCCGGCCTCTGACCAAGGGAGAGACCCTGGACGTGGCCGGGGAGAAGACAGAGCTCGCAGAGGATATTCCTCAGGGGCATAAGTTCGCCCTCAGGGATATCAAGGCCGGAGAGGAGATCATCAAGTATGGCTTCCGCATCGGCTATGCCAAGGAGGATATCGGGAAAGGGCATTGGGTGCATGTGCACAATCTGAAGACTGCTCTGGGAGATATTCTCAGCTACACCTATGAGCCCAAGAATCAGGATGTAGCTCCCACAGAGCATGTATATTTTGAAGGGTACCGCCGCAGCGACGGGAAGGCCGGAATCCGCAATGAGATATGGATTATCCCCACGGTTGGCTGTGTGAATTCCATCGCCAAGGCCCTGGAAGCGGAGGCAAAGAAATTCGTGGGCGGAACCGTGGAGGACGTGATCGCATTTCCGCATCCCTACGGATGCTCGCAGATGGGGGACGACCAGGAGAACACGCGAAAGGTCCTGGCGGATATGATTCATCATCCCAATGCCGGCGGCGTTCTGGTCCTGGGCCTTGGCTGTGAGAACAGCAATATTCCTGTGCTCATGGATTACATCGGCGCGTATGACGATAAGCGGGTGAAGTTCCTTCAGTGCCAGGATGTGGAGGACGAGATGGAGGCTGCCATGAAGCTTCTTGAGGAGCTTGCAGCCTACGCGGGAACCTTTAAGCGGGAGAAGATCGATGCCTCCGAGCTGGTGATCGGCATGAAGTGCGGCGGCTCCGATGGCCTGTCCGGAATTACGGCAAATCCGATAGTCGGTGCTTTCTCCGATCTTCTGGTGAGCAAGGGCGGAACAACCATACTGACGGAGGTTCCGGAGATGTTCGGAGCGGAGACCATCCTTATGAACCGCTGCGCTTCGCCTGAGCTCTTTGAAAAAACAGTGGATCTGATCAACAATTTTAAGAATTATTTTACGAGCCACAACCAAACTATCTATGAGAATCCGTCTCCGGGCAACAAGAAGGGCGGCATCAGCACGCTGGAGGATAAGTCGCTGGGCTGCACCCAGAAGTCAGGAAGCGCGCTGGTGCGCGGCGTGCTGGAGTACGCAGAGCCTGTGAAGGTCAAGGGCTTAAATCTTTTAAGTGCTCCGGGAAATGATCTGGTAGCTGCCACGGCTCTGGCTGTGTCCGGCGCCCACATTGTGCTCTTTACCACAGGAAGAGGAACACCCTTCGCCTGTCCAGTGCCCACGGTAAAGATTTCCAGCAATTCCCGCCTGGCAGGCCATAAGGATAATTGGATTGATTTCAATGCAGGCCGCATGGTGGAGGATAAGACCAAGGAGGAGCTGGCAGAGGATCTGCTCCATTATGTGCTGGCCGTTGCCTCAGGCAAAAAGGTAAAATCCGAGGAAGCAGGCTTCCATGATATGGCTATCTTCAAGCAGGGGGTTACTCTGTAGGCCGTCTATCAAAAAGAGCTGTCTGCTGGGATACTGCTGTGCCGGGCCGCACAGCAGCAGATTTTTCTCCCGAACGGTTGCACCCTGTCCTTGTCTGCGGTATACTGACAGCAAAGAATCGTATATACGGATTCGATTCCTGATGATTTCTGGATGACAAGGGGGATTTATATGAAGCTGAACCGGACCGCAAAGCGGACTGTCGATATATTAAAGCTGGTTTCCAAAAAGCCCGATGGCGTCACACTGGACGAGATCTGCGAGAAGCTGGATATGCCCAAGACAAGCGCCTACGATATTGCGGCCACCCTGGTATATACCGGGATGCTCCACGTGGCCAGAGAGCATCGGCAGCGCTACACCATCGGGCTCACTGCCTACCGGGTGGGGATCAACTATACGAATAATCTGGACTTCATCGGAGTGATCGATCCCGTCCTGAAGAAGTTTGCCAGAGAAGTGGGAAAAACTGTGTTCTTTGGAATCCGCTCGGAGGACGCAATCGTCTATATCCGCAAATTTGAGCCGGAGAATCCCATCATCACCACTGCCACAGTTGGCACAAAGAATCCTGTGTACTGTACCTCCCTGGGAAAGGCTATTTTGGCTTACACGGAGAAGGAGGAGCAGCAGGAGGTATTTGACAGGCTGGTATTTAAAAAATTTACAGAGCGGACCATCGACAGCCTTCCTGCACTGGAGAAGGAGCTGGAGCAGGTGCGGGAGAGGGGCTATGCCCTTGACGCCCGGGAGCTGGAGGAGCATATGGAATGTGTGGGAGCTCCGGTATTCGGCCCGGACGGCGGAGTGATGGGAGCCATCAGCCTCTCCAGCCTTTATAAGCCCACAGAGGATTATGAGGCTCTGGGACATCTGGTTAGGAAAAAGGCTATGGAGCTGTCCCGTGTTTTCGGTTTTTTGGGAAATGTGACGTAAAAACTGGCGTATTTTTATAGGGTTTCCCTGTTGACAAATCCGATCGCAGCGATTAGAATTTAGTTATAAATCGTAAATGTGAAAGTAATTCGCATATGCGAATAATTGTAAAGGAGAAGAGAAGATGAAGAAAGAGAAAGTTTTAGCGAGACTGAAGGAAGACTGCCTGGTAGCGGTTATCCGCGCCAAGAACTATGAGCAGGGCGAGAAGGTGGTTGACGCGGTTATCGCCGGCGGCATCAACCTGATCGAGCTGACCATGACCATGGACGAGGGCGACCCCGTTGGCTTCATCAAGCTGATGGCTGAGAAGTACAAGGACAACGACAAGGTAGTTATCGGCGCGGGCACTGTTCTGGATCCTGAGACCGCAAGAGCCTGCATCCTGGCCGGAGCAAACTACATCGTAAGCCCGGGCCTGAATGTGGAGACCATCAAGCTCTGCAACCGCTATCGTGTTCCCATGCTGCCCGGCGTTATGACTCCCACCGAGGCCATTACCGCTATGGAGGCCGGCGCTGACATCATCAAGATTTTCCCCGGAAATATCGTGGGACCGGCAGCCATCAGCTCTTTCAAGGGCCCCCTTCCCCAGGGCGAGTTCATGCCCTCCGGCGGCGTGGACGTGGACAACGTGGACAAGTGGCTTAAGGCCGGCGCATATGCGGTTGGTACAGGAAGCAGCCTGACCAAGGGCGCAAAGACCGGTGATTTTGCCGCTGTAACCGCAAAGGCACAGGAGTTCGTGAAGGCCGTTGAGGCCGCAAGAGCCTAAGCACAGCTATCATTCATTAAAGATTAAGAAGTTTAAAGGAGAGTAGTAAAAAATGGCAAAGATTGTAACCATGGGCGAGATTATGCTTCGTTTATCCACCCCCAACAATGAGAAGTTTATCCAGGCAGACGAGTTCGATATCAACTACGGCGGCGGCGAGGCCAACGTGGCTGTGTCTCTGGCCAACTACGGCCATGAGGCTGATTTCGTAACCGCAGTTCCCTCCAATCCCATCGGCGAGTGCGCGGTTGCTGCCCTCAGAAAGTACAATGTCGGCACAAAGCACATCGCCAGAAGCGGCGAGCGCCTTGGCATCTACTACCTGGAGACCGGCTCCGCTATGCGTGCCTCCAATGTAGTGTATGACCGCGCCCACAGCTCTATTTCCACAGCTACTCCTGATGAGTTCGACTTTGACGATATCTTTAAGGATGCGGATTGGTTCCACTTCACCGGCATCACTCCGGCTGTAAGCGATGCGGCCATCGAGCTGACAGAGGCTGCCTTGAAGGCTGCCAAGGCGCACGGCGTTACGGTTTCCGTAGACCTCAACTTCCGCAAGAAGCTGTGGTCCTCTGAGAAGGCCCAGAGAGTTATGACTAATCTGATGCAGTACGTGGACGTCTGCATCGGCAACGAGGAGGATGCGGAGAAGGTTCTTGGCTTCAAGCCGGGCAATACCGACGTTACCTCCGGCGAGCTGGAGCTGGGCGGCTATGTTGACATCTTCAACCAGATGGCTGACAAGTTCGGCTTCAAGTACATTGTGAGCTCCCTGCGGGAGAGCCACAGCGCTTCCGACAACGGCTGGTCCGCATGCATCATGGACGGCAAGACCCGTGAGTTCTATCACTCCAGAAAGTACCACATCACCCCCATCGTTGACCGTGTGGGCGGCGGCGACTCCTTCGCGGCAGGCCTTATCTGCGGCCTGGTAGACGGCAAGGACATGAAGGCAGCTCTGGAGTTTGCAGTGGCAGCTTCCGCGCTGAAGCACACCATCCCCGGTGACTTCAACCTGGTTACCCGTGCAGACGTGGACAACCTGGCTGGCGGCGACGGTTCCGGCCGTGTGCAGAGATAAGAGACTGCGGGGCGCAGCCCTTTGATCTAGCAACAATTTTGATAGAAATGTGCGCTGCTAGGCGCACGAAAAGAGGCGGCAGCTGGAGAAAGTTCTCCGGCTGCCGTCTTTGCCGTTAACTTTAAGTAAGCGTTCAGAATTATTAAGAAAACCTTTATTGGATAATTGAATAAAATCATATATACTGCTCTATGTAACAGGCAGCTGAGAGCTACATGCAAAAAGGAGAGATTTATATGAGAAAATATCAATTATACACAGCGATACTCTGTGTGGCAGCCGGTCTTGCGGCCGGAGGCTGCGCGGCAAATGCACAGGCAGAGAACCTAGAGACAACCGCCCAGGAGACCACAGCGCCGGAAACCACTGTGGAGGACACCGTGGTGGAGACAGTGACCGGAGCTATCGAGAGCATGGAAGAGAGCCAGCCGCAGCTGCCCCAGACGTACCGGGTCTACGGCACGCTCAGCAAGGCGGAGAACGGCAAGCCCATGATTGATACCAGCGCGGCGGCAGAGAGCGGGGAAAATCCGGAGGGAGCCTACAGCGGTGAGATCGTTCTGAATCTTCCGGACGATGTCTACATTCTGGATGCGTCCACGGGCATGCCTGTGGCGCTGGAGGATATCGAGGAGGGCAGCGAGGCCTACGCTTACATAGGGATGGCCATGACCATGAGCCTTCCGCCCCAGACGACTGCGGAGATGATCTTGGTAAATATTCCCGCAGACAGCAAGGCTCCGGACTACGTGGAGGTGGATTCCATGGTGACGGACGGGGATTCAGGCGAGTCTGTTCTCACCACCACGGAGGGCGTGGAGTATATGCTCTCTGAGGACTGCAACATTTTCCCCTACCTGACGAGAAATATCGTCACCTTAGACGACCTGACCCAGGGCAGAAAGTGCCTGGTGTGGTCTACAGACGACAACACGGCAGAGCGGATCATGGTGTTTGCGGAGTAAATTCATAGTCAGAGTTATTGATACCTGGCGCAGCTGATAGAGAGACATCGGCTGCGCCGTTTTTTACTTTATGGGAAACACATTGCATTTTCCCGCCCGCTGTGCTATGCTGACCTTGCTCGATGAAATTTGCAGCAGCCGGTAAAGCGAAGGCTTTTTAAAAGGGAAGCGGGGTGCGAATCCCCCACAGCTGCCTCTACTGTAATTGGGGACAAAGGGCCACAGATGTCACTGCGGAAAGCGGGAAGGAAGCTTCCGACACGCTTTTGCGGGAAGACGGCCCCGAGGAGGAACCATAAGCCAGGAGACCTGCCGTATCTGTGTACAGGGAACGCCTTTTGGGACAGGAAAGGCAGCCTTTCAGCTGGCTTGCAGCGTATGCTGCTGCGCAAGGTTCGCTCTGTCAAGCATATGGATGGAGCAGAATATTGCGGCCAGACCGGCTGAAAGGAGAATGAAAATGAGAAAACAGGTAAAAAGAGGGCTGTCCGTCCTGGCAGCGGGAATGCTGGCGGCGGCCGCTGCGGTATTTGCGGCGGGCTGCGGCAGCCAGACGGGGAAAGCGGGGAGCGCAGCATCGACAGAGGCACAGGCTCCGCAGGGGACTTCTGCAGCGAATGCCTCGGCGTCTTCCGAGAACGAGACGGCAGAAGCATCGGCAGAAGCTTCAGCCGGCGAAACCACGGTATTCGTGGACGACATCGGCAGGGAGGTCGAGCTCTCCCTTCCCGTCACCCGGGCCTGCGTGGCCAACCGCTACAATAATGAGCTGATCCGGGCCGTTGGCGCAGGGGACTGCGTGGTGGGAGTGGACATCTATACCTCCCAGGACTCGGTGTACTGGCCCCGGTT
>CALWMT010000051.1 GCA_944382045.1 uncultured Enterocloster sp.
CAGATATTGCTCCATCTATTTTTTTTTTTTTTTTTATATTCTGTCTGTCCCCTTCTTGGATGGCTCTAGTATAGCGATTTCTGCATCTAATTTCAATATAAACAAAAATTGTGATTGTACTTTCATTTATTTTGTATAATATATATAATATTTCCTTGTTTTATGGGGTTTTCTTTCTGATTTAGACAAATATCGCTGGGATTGTGAATGAACATCCAGCCGAACCAAAGCGGCCACATTTTTTTGTCCATGATGAAAGGACATCCGGCCCTCTGCGCCCGGATGTCCCTCCGCTCTGAACGATTACAGCTTTACAAAATACGGCTTTCTCTCCTTATACCTGGCCGCATAGGAGAAGCCAGCCTCCCGCAGAAGCTCCTCCGCCCGGTCAAAGCCCTTGGCCACGTCCTCCGCCCGGTGGGCGTCCGAGCCCGTGGTGACAATCTCCCCGCCAAGCCTGCGGTAGGCCTTCAAAATCGCCAGGGACGGCAGGGGCTCCGCCAAACTGCCCGCCGTGGTGTTAATCTCAATCCCCTTGCCCCGGCGGACCACCTGCTTAAGAATTTCCTCCACAAGCTCCATATGGTCCTCCATGCGCAGGGACACGCCCTGGAAGGCGGGATAGCGCCGAATTAAATCCAGATGGCTCAGGCAGTCGTAATCCCCCGCCCTGGCAATTTCCAGAAGCTCCCTGGCGTAGGTCTCCCCCAGCGCTTCGCAGTCCTCCTCCCTGTAATCAAAAAGGCTCAGGTCCCTATGGGCCACCCGGTGAAGGGAGGCCAGGACAAAGTCATAGGGATTGCTGGCGAGAATCTGGGACGCCGCCTCAGGCTGCTTGTGGCACTGGCCCAGCTCAATGCCGAACACCACGCGGATGCGGCCCTCCCACCGGCTCCGGCAGGCCAGAAGCTTCTCCCGGCTGATTTCCAGGTATTCCCTGCGGATGGAGCCCCTGGCCGTAACCCCCTCAATCAGCTCATAGTGGTCCGTGAAGGCCACTTCCTCCAATCCCAGCCGATACGCCTGGCTGCAGACCACGTCCAGCGCCGCCGTGCTGTCCGGCGACAATTCACAATGTATGTGGTAATCCTGTTTCAGCATAAAATAACCCTCCCGTGATGCTTCTACCCTATCACATCCCGGGAGGGTTTTCCTTTTCCTTATGTTGTTATTTTTTTGCGTCCTGTTGCCTCTACCGGACGAAAATCTCCCGCCCCTCCACATACTTGGCCCGCAGGCTTTGGCCTTCCGCCAGGTACACCACCCGCTCCAGCCGCTCCCTGAGGGAGAGTCCTCCGGGCCGCGAAAGGCTCCTGTCGTCCACCACAAGGGCGTCAAAATCATAGCCTGCCTCCAAGCTTCCCGCCTTTCCGAAGAAGGCTCCGCCCCCCTTGGTGCCCAGGAAAAATGCCTCCTCCAGGGTCAGGGGCCTTCCCGCCCCCTCCGCCAGCTTCCACCGAAGCTTGGACACCTGGATGGCGTCCGCCATGGCCCGGAAAATGGATTCCCCGCAGCCTGCGGCCACATCCGTGCCCAGCCCCACAGAGATTCCCTCCTCCAGGTACTCCCGCACCGGGGCGATGCCCGAGCACAGATTGGTGTTGGACTGAGGGCAGTGGGCCACAAACACGCCCCGCTCCTTTATGAGCTTTGTCTCCTCCCCGGAAGGCCAGACGCAGTGGGCCATGACGGTGGGGCTGCCTTTTCCTGCCGAACCGCCGGGAGCGCAGGAGCCGCCCTTTCCTGCCGGACTGCCGGAAGCACAGGAGCCGCCGAACATCCCGAAGCCGTCGTAGGCCTCCCCGTAGCACCCGGCCCAGGGGCAGAGCTCCCTGACCCAGGCCGCCTCGTCCTGGTTTTCCGACAGGTGGGACTGAACCGCAAGACCCGTCTCCCTCCGGATGTCCCCCAGCCCCCGCATCACCGCGTCCGAGCAGGCCGGGATGAAGCGGGGCGTGAGAATGGGCTCTGTATGGTCATATTTTCCCTCTATGTCCGAAAGCCAGCGCCTGGTCTCGTCTATGGATTCCTCCGTCCCCTCCCGCAGGTTCTCCGGGCAGTTCCGGTCCATATTTACCTTGCCCACCATGGTCCTGAGGCCGGTGGCTTCCATGAGATCCATAAGGAGCTCCGTGGCCTCCCGATGCCTGGTGGCGAAAATACAGGCCCTTGCAGTGGCGCTGAATTTCATATTCTCCGCAAAAATCCCGTAGGCCTTCCCGGCATAGTCCAGATCCTGATACCGGGCCTCCTCGGGGAACGCCCGCTCATTTAACCACTCCAAAAGCTCCAGATCCATCCCCGTCCCCCGGAAGGCATACTGGGGCGCGTGGATGTGCAGGTCCACCAGGCCTGGAAGGATCAGGCAGTCCCCCCAGTCAAGGAGGGGCCACTGCCTGAAACGCTCCTGGAGCTCTGCAAACATCCCGGCGGATCTGCCGTCCTCACAGACCACATAGCCGTGGGGGATCCAGGATAGGCTGTCCTTTGTCCGGCTTGTGCAGAGGTTTCCTCTCAGTACAAAATTTTTCATAGGCTCCTCCCTCACAGCCAGCCGCCGCAGCGGCTGGCCGGCGCGCATCCTCATTCTGCAAAATAGCTCTGATAAAGCGAAAAGAAATTATCCGTGGTGCATCCCTCCCCCCGGGAGAAATCCACTGCGTCCCACACATCAGGGGCAAGCACCACCGTATGCTCCGCCGCATAGGGCTCATAGATCGCGCGGAAGGCCTGGCTTCTCTTCTCCCGGGCCAGCTCCTCCTTCCTCGCCGCTGTGGCCTCCTGATCATAGGCATTGGTACACTTCAAAATATAGAAGGCCCCATCCTGCTCCACAATGCCGCTCACCTCGTCCTGCTCCAGGGAGAATGCCGCCTGGCCCAGAGCGTCCATATCCTCAGACCACTCCATGGAACGGGAAATCTGGCTGTCCACAGAGTATCTGGCACCCAGAGACGCAAAATCCGCGCCCTCCGCCCGGACCTCCGCCAGAACCTCCTCCGCCTCCTCCCGGGTCTCCAGCTGAATCTGCAGCACATCAATCACCTTGGCCTCCGCGTCGCTGACCTCCAGGTCCTGATCCTTTGTCATCTCCTCTGCCAGCTTGTCCGCCCGGTAATACATCAGATACAGCTCCTCCACCTCCTCCTGGGAGACCTCCATATAGTCCAAATCTCCCTGGCTGAGCCCGGAATAGTACTCCTGGGACAGGGCATTTACTGCATCCTCCTCCTGGCCCGTCAGCTCCACCTCCTGCTCCTCGGCCATCTGGTCCACAGTGGCAAGCTCCACAAGGAAACGGCTTATCTGCTCCTTCAGAACCTCCTCAAAGGTATTCCCCTCCGCGTCCGCCTGAACCTGCCAGAGCTGGCTGGTATATACATTCTGATATCGGTTGCGCTCCGTAGCCGCAATCACCATGATCTGGCCCTGGGTATACTCTGCCTGAATGACCTGTTCTCCCTCCATGGACGCTAGTCTGGGGCCGCACCCCGCCAGAAGAAAAAAAGCCAGGCCGGCAGCGCACACCGCGTTTCGTCCTGTACTCAAATCACAAACTCCTTCCCGGATGACAGCCCATCTGCTGTCATCCCAGAAACTCCTTGACCGCATGGCAGAGACGCCCCAAGGGCAGTCCCACCACGTTTCCATAATCTCCGTCAATTCCCCGGATATAGGCGGCAAACCTTCCCTGTATGCCATATCCTCCGGCCTTATCCAGGGGCTCTCCGCTCTCTGCGTACGCCCGGATCTCGTCCTCATCCATGGGATAAACATGGACATCCGTCTTTTCCGCAAAGGCATACTCCCTGGTCCGGCCTCCCTCCAGGCAGAGAATCAGGGCAACCCCTGTGTATACCTGATGGCTTCCTCCAGAAATTCTCCGTATCATCCCAGCTGCCCGCTCCGGCGTACCGGGCTTTCCCAGGATCTCCCCGTCCACAGACACCACTGTGTCCGCGCCGATCACCAGCGTTCCCGCCCGGCAGCCTCCGGCCACATCCAGCGCCTTGCGCCTGGCAAGCTCCATAACCATGCGGTCCGGCTGCGTCTCCCTCGTGTCCTCCGATGCCCCGCTGGGGACAATCTGCGGGAAGATCCCTATCTGGGCCAGAAGCTCCTTCCTCCTGGGCGAGCCTGATGCCAGGACCACGGGATGGTCCTTCAAATACTCTAACACATTCATCGCTTTCTTCTCTCCTCCCGCCTGTACCCAAGCCGCAGCATCAGTACTGGGCGTCAATCACCAGCGCAAGTCCGATTCCCAGAATCGCGCCCGCCAGCACCTGCAGGGGCGTATGCCCCACGTACTCCTTGAGCTTCTCCTGGAGCACCTCTGCATTGAGCTTTAGGGGATTCTCCATGAGAATGGAGTTGAGAAGCTTGGCCTGCTTGCCGGTTTCCCGCCGCACACCGATGGCATCATACATCACCACCATGGACATGACAAAAGAAACCGCAAACTCAAAGGAGCCGGCTCCGTATTCCAAAAAAGCCGCCGTAGTCAATCCGCACACTGTGGCGGAGTGAGAGCTCGGCATGCCCCCGGAGCCCACCAGGCGCTCCGCGTTAAAATTTTTGTTTAAAGCAAAATCAATCAGCGTCTTTAAGAACTGGGCGACCACCCAGCCCACAACGGCGCTGACCAGAAGCTGGTTCCCCAGCAGATCATTCCATACGTTCATATGTGTATCCTTCCATGCCCCCTTATAAAATCATGGAGAAGCCCCGCTCCCGCGGCGCTCCTCCCGTTTTCTCTTCAGCCGCCCTGAAAGCACCACACCCTCCAGGGCCTGTCACAGAATATCAATATCCGATAAGCCAGTCATAGAGCTCCTGATACTTGGCAGCGGAGGCGCCCCAGGAGAAGTCCTTGGCCATGGCCCGGTCAATGATCTTGTTCCACTCCCTGCGCCTGCTGTAGTACACGTACTTGGCATAGCGCACGCTGCCCAGCATCTCATGGGCATTGTAATTGGCAAAGGAGAATCCTGTGCCAGTGCTCTCGTACTCGTTGTAGGGCTCCACGGTATCCTTCAGGCCGCCGGTCTCCCGCACGATGGGCACTGTGCCGTAGCGCAGAGCCATGAGCTGGCTCAAACCGCAGGGCTCAAAGAGGGACGGCATAAGGAAGGCATCGCAGGCCGCGTAGATCTTGTGGGACATGGGCTCCGAGTAATAGATCTGAGCGGATACCCGGTCATGGTACTTCCAGTCATAGTGGCGGAACATGTTCTCGTAGCGCTCATCGCCCGTGCCGAGAACCACCAGCTGCATATCATCGCTGCACAGCTCATCCATCACGCACTGGATCAGGTCAAAGCCCTTCTGATCTGTCAGACGCGACACAACGCCCACCATGAACTTCTTCTCATCCACCGGCAGCCCCAGCTCCTCCTGGAGGGCCTTCTTGTTCTTCGCCTTCTCCTTGCGGAAGTTCTTCGCGTTGTACCTCTGGGCGATAAAGGGATCTGTCTCCGGATTGAAGTCATCATAGTCAATGCCGTTCACAATGCCCCGCAGGCTGTTGGCCCTGGCCCGCATCAGGCCGTCCAGGCCCTCACCGTAGAAGGGAAGCTTGATCTCCTCCGCATAGGTATTGCTCACCGTGGTGATGGCATCGGCATACACAATGCCGCCCTTTAAGAGATTGCCGTCCTTGTAGGCCTCCAGCTTATCCGGCGTGAAGTAATAGCTGGGGAGCTCGGTAAACCGCTGAATGGTCTTCACATCCCACACGCCCTGGAACTTCAGGTTGTGGATGGTGATGACAGACTTCATATCGCGGAAGAAGTCGCCCTCATGGAACTTATCCTTTAAGAGCACGGGAATCAGTCCCGTCTGCCAGTCGTGGCAGTGCACCACCTCCGGCTGAAATCCGATCACAGGGAGGGCGGACAGAGCTGCCCGGCAGAAGAAGCAGAACTTCTCCAAATCCCAGTACCAATCGCCGTAGGGCTTGGCGCCGCAGAAATAGCTCTCATTATCAATAAAATAAAAGGTAATCCCCTCATGAACGTACTGAAGAATGCCCACATACCGGCTCTGCCCCAGATAGTCCATATAGAAATGGTTCACATACTGCATCTTATCCCGCCACTCCTGCTTGATGCACAGGTACTTGGGGATCATAACCCGCACGTCATAGTACTCCTTGTTGAAGCACTTGGGCAGCGAGCCCACAACATCTGCCAACCCTCCTGTCTTAATGAACGGTACAGCCTCTGAAGCAACAAACAATATTCTCTTCATCAAAACCTCCCTCTCCTGGAAAAACAGGCAGTTTTTTCGCCTTTATTCTATAGTATAGCGTATTTTTCGGGATTTAGGAAGGTCTTTCTTTGATTTTTCCGAAACAGTTCCGCACAAGCCCTGGCAGAGACCGCCCTACAGCCTCTTGTATTCCAGAAGAATTTTATCCGCAATCAATGCGATAAACTCAGAATTTGTGGGCTTTCCCTTTGACGTGCTCACCGTATAGCCGAAGACCTCGTCGATGGTCTCCATCTTTCCCCGCCCCCAGGCCACCTCAATGGCATGGCGGATGGCCCGCTCTACCCGGCTGGACGTGGTCTGATTTTTCTTGGCAATGGCGGGATACAGAATCTTTGTCACAGAGCTTATCATCTCCTGGTCCTCCACAGACAGGGCGATGGCGTCCCGCAGGTATTGGTATCCCTTGATATGGGCGGGTATGCCAAGCTCATGCAGCATCTTGGTGATATCTGTCTCCAGATGCTCCCTTATGTACTCCTCCCTGGAGACGCCCGGCTCCTCTGCCGCTAAAGCTGCCTTCGCCGTGCGTCCTGCCACAGGCCTTATGGGCAGCCGGCCCACATGGCGTATTTTATTCATCAGTATTTCTTTGTCAAAAGGCTTCATCAGATAGTAGTTCGCTCCCGCCTGGAAGGCCTCCTCTGTCATCTGCTCTCCTCCCACGGCACTTAAGAAAATAAATGCCGTCTTCTTCGGAATGCTCTTCCTGCTCTTTACCTTTTCGACCACGGAGATGCCGTCCACCTTCGGCATAATCAGGTCCAAAAGCACGATATCCGGTGTAGTGTCCACGATCATGTCGATCGCATCTTCGCCATTATCTGCCTTGCCAATCACGGATAAACCTTCTTCTCCGTTGATCATTTCATCCAGCGTATTCAGAATCAATGGATTGTCGTCAACAATCGCAACACTCAGCTTTTCCACTTTCCCTACCTCCTAAAAACATATTGTGTCTTGATCCGGCCGGTGATGCGGCTGTCCCGTTCGACTAAAACAGCCGCTTTTACATTATATATATTTCCAACTTCTTCCTGCAATCCTTCATGGTCGCAATTTTAGACAAAGGTCGGACCTATTTCGCCATTTGCCCCCAAAATATGGAACAAAATGTCGGATTTTCCGATTTTTACACCTATATATTGCGAAATATGTCTGCTGACTTTTAGTTTTCCTTCAGCTCTCCAAACTCTTTCTTCTCAAATTCCTCGATGGAGATGGCTTTTTTGTTCGGATTAGCGAACACAAATATTTTGTCCACGGTCTCCAGGTAGTTCTGGATCTTGTCGTTGGTGGCGCTGATGATGGCCTGAAATCCCAGGCCCCGAATGAGCTTTATGCAGCTGGCCACCTTCTCCGCATCCATCTTGGAAAACGCCTCATCCAGAACGACAAGACGGATGGTGGGGCTCCTCCTGATGCCGGGCTTTAAGTCAATCCGGTAGGCCTGGGCAAAGCTGGCAAGCAGGGCCACATACAGGGGGTTCTGCCCCTCTCCCCCGGAATTTTTCTTGATCATGCGGCTTAGGCGGATTTTTATGGTCTCATCCTCGCTGTCGATAATCTGCTGCATATCGAAGGAGAGATAGGTGCGGTAATCCGCATATTTCTCCATATTGCGCCGGGCCTGCTCCAGCTCCTGGGCTGTGGCATTCTCCGGCGGAATAAATATGTTGATCAGATCACTGATCATGGAGCCATATCGGTTCTCATGCGCCATGGTGAACAGATTCAGCTGATTATCCAGGCCGATATCGATATCTGAGGGGTTGATCTCCAGGGATTCATCCATGAACATGTCATAATACTGGCCGTCCGCCCCCTTATTTTTTCCAATGTAAAACTGATACCGATCCTTCCCGAAGTCCAGACGGCTGATAATCCGGTTCAGCTCATCCTTGCGCAGCAGGGCCTCCTTGATGGCGCTGCGGATCTTGTACATAAAGTCATCCTTAAAGTGCTCCACCGCAATGCGTGCCTGGGCTGCCGCTCTGGCCCGAAAATCCTCCAGCCTGTCGTCATTTAACAGGGCGAGAAGCTCTCCATACGCCTTATTGTCCTCCGCCGTGGGGGAGAAGCCCCGGTGCTGGTATTCCCGCAGATAGTCCATGCGAAGCTCCAGAAGTCTTTCGTACTCCCTTCTGCGGTCCTCCTCCGCCTGCTCCCGGCGTGCCTGGCAGTCCGCCGCCAGCTGGCCCGGACGGCGGGAGGGATTTTCCTTCAGAAATTCTGCAAAGGACCTCTCCAGCTCCTCGTTTTTCGCAAACCGTCCCTCCCTTTCTGCCAGCTCCGCATTCAGATCCAAAAGGCGCTTCTGCTGCTCCTCCTTTTCCTTTGCCAGACCATACTCCCTGCGCTCCGTCTCCCGAAGCACCTCCCGGCGGCGGTCCAGAAGCCCGGTGAGGGCCTGGCGCTCCTCCTCCCACTTCTCCACGCTCTTTTGCCTGAGCCCGGCGATCTGGCCCTCCAGCTCCTCCTTCTGCCGAAGGGTTTCACTCAGGGCCTCCATGTCCGTCTTCCACTCCCAGTAGACAGCTGTCTCCTGTCCCAGATGCTCCAGGGTCAAAAGGCGCTCTGCATCCCTTTTTTCGGCCAGAAGGGGCTCCTCCCTCTCCCGAAGCTCCGCCAGGCTCCTCTCCAGAAGCCGGATCCGGCGGCGGACGCTGCTCTTTCCGATATAGGCGGAGGTCGTATAGTAGGCGGGATTGATGCGCTGCAGCCGGTAGCCGTGATAATACATGCAGTCCTTGGTGACGCCGGTGCGCTGCCGGCGAAGCTCTCCCGTGTCCCCGCACTTGACCACTTTTCCCAGGAGGAAGTCAATGTAGGCCTGGACATACTCCCTGCCGGACCTCACCTCCTCCGACAGGGCTCCAGGCAGCGCCTCCCGGCGGCCCTTTAAAATCCGCTCGGCGTCCAACACCGCCACCCGCCAGACTTTCTCCCCATCCACCTGCTCGTAGACCTTCAGGGCTGCCTTGGCAAACCTTGGCTCCACCACCAGAGCCAGCTTATTGCCTCCCATGCAGCCCTCCGCCGCGTCGCGCCAGCTCTCGTCCCGTATCTCCAGAAGGTCCGCCAGGATCTCCACCTGGACGCTCTTTCCTGTCTCCAGGAAAAGCCCCCTCTGGATCCGATCCCTGGCCTCAATAAGCTCCTTCGGGTAGGCCTTTCCGCCTCCCCTAAGCTGGGCAAGCTCCGCCTCTGCCTGCTCCCTGCTGCGCTTTATCTCCCGCAGAGCCGTCTGTGTCTCCGAAAGCTGCCTTGCGGCGTCCTCCCGGATCTCTGCCAGGTCCCCCTTCAGCCGCTCCAGGGCCTCCCGGCTGATGCTTCCCTCTCCGAACGCCTCCACATCCCAGAGCGTCTGGCTGGAAACACAGTCCTCCGCCTCCCAGGCGTTTAAGGCCTCCGCTGTCCTCTCCCACCGTCCCTTGCTGACAGCAAGGCGCTCCGCGAGAGAATTTACAGCCGCCAGCTGGGCCCTCTTCTCCTCGTAGCCGGTCCCCGCAATCCGGGCGAGAAGGTCCCCGCTTCTCCGGGTGAGGTCCTGGATTTCCTCCTCCAGCACCTTTTTCTGATCCTCATTTTTTATCTGCTCCTCCGACAGGACCTGAAGCTTACTGCCGCTCTCTGAAACCGCCTCCCGCAGCTCCAAAAGCGCCAGCCTCTCCCCATAATAGGCCGCGCTCTCCTGCTGTCTTCTGCAGGCCTCCATGGCCTCGTACTGGCTGCAGATGCCCTGCAAGCGCCCGATCTCCCGGCAGGTATCCTCAATCTTCCTCTGCATGCGCCCATACTCCATGACGCTGGCCTGCATCTCCTCGATGTGGATGTCCTGCTCCGTGCAGATATACTCCTTCACGAAGTCCTCCAGCTTGATGTTCATCCGAAAGGGAATGGCCCGCCTAAAAAGCAGGGGGAACTTCTCCGGATCCAGCCCTCCCAGATAGCATTCATAGAGAAGCTTGCGGAATCTCTCGTTGTGGGAGCCAAAATAGCAGGACTCCTTTGTAAAATTCTCCAGAAGCCAGGCCTTCACCTCCTCGGTGGACATGGTCCGTCCCTCATCCATCCGCCGGTAGGCATGTGCCGGCAGGGGACCCTTGTGCCAGAAGAACATCCGCGAAATCTCGTTGGAGGCGGTCTCCACATCAAAGACCACGCCCACGCACTGACACTCCCCTGTGTCCGTCCGCTTAAGCTCCAGCACAATGGTGCTGGAAAAGTTCTGGCTGCGCAGATAGGAAAATTTTTCATCCTCCCCGATGTTCACCATGCCCCGCAGATACTCGATAAGGCTGCGATCCGAATCGTCCGCCGCCGCCTTGTTGAAAAATCCCCGCCCGTCCGTGTTGGCGTAGAGCACGATCTGCATGGCGTCAATGACCGTGGACTTGCCGCTTCCCGAATGGCCCGTGAAAAAATTGACTCCCTCGTGGAAGGACAGGACACGGTGCCGGATATAATGCCAATTGTTCAGACAGATCCGTGAGAGGGCCTCAAAGCTCTGATTCGCTGGTGTCATTTGATTCATCTGGTTCATCCTCCTGTATGTCTCCTTCGCCGTAGGTTCCGATGAGCTCTCTGGCGTCGTCTCCCATGAGAACCACATGGATGGCCGGGTAAATCACCATCTGCACCGGCCCCTCCAAATCCTCCAGCGGATCCAGAAGCTCAATCATCTGGTAGCGCTTAAGCAGGCTTAAGCTCCTTTTTATCTCCGTGGGGGAGGGCTGCCGCTTTAGCAGGCGGTATACCGCCAGCTTTTCATGGACAGCTCCCAGGGAGGTGACCGCGTTCTCCGTGGTGGAGGCCGCCATCATCTGCTCGTCGCAGATCAGCTTCAGCACCAGGATATAGAGGGTGGCCAGCTTGGGAAGCTTCTCCCCAACCACCTGCTCCCCCCGTATATAAATAACGCCCACAGAGGTATTTTCTATCACATCAATTCCCATTATGGAAAAATAGGCCCGGATAAACTCCAGATGTTCGGTGCACTGGTAATATTCCGGATTCAGGCGGCTGCGCCCCGTCCTCTTGTCATACTTTTTTTCCAGGATAAAGGTCTGGCGGTACAGGGTCCGGATGGATTCCCCCACCCTTTCCTGCTCCTCCTGGGTT
>CALWMT010000052.1 GCA_944382045.1 uncultured Enterocloster sp.
ACGCCGATGTTAAACCGCCCCACAAATACCGGCACGTCCGCCTCGTCCGCCGGATTCATGCCGCCCCTCTCATACCAGGGGGAGAGAAATGCGCGGCAGCCCATAGGGGAAATAATCTTCCCATAGCGCTTGTACATGCTGGCGATATAGCCCTCGCCGGTGAGGGAAAGCCAGTCTGGATACATGGTTTTGCTGGAGCATTCAATCCCCGCCTCAAACACATCCTCCAGCTCGCCGCCGGGACCGTGGAGCTTCTCGTCGTAGAGGAACACAATCTTTGGGAAAAGCACCGGCTTCTTGTGCCCTTCCTTTCCCTGGCCCTTCCTGCGCACATTCAGCATTGTAATTGTGGCCATCCTGGCAAAGCGGCTTCTTCCTGTTCCTGCGGTCATGGTGATAAACGGATAATCTCCGCGGCTGGAGGACACCGAATTAAACTTATACTCCCATCCCTGGAAGCCCTGCTCCATGTCCCTCTGCACATCCCTCCATGCCACCTCACGGGCCTTATCCTCCGGAAGCCCCAGGTTCATGTACTTGTTCGTATATTTCTCATAGGACTTCTCCGCGTAGGGAGCCAGTATCTCCTCCACACTGGGCACCGTAAAGCCGCCGTACTGCTGGCTGGCCGCGCTGAGCACAATATCCCCAATCACGTCAAAGGCCACATCCAGGGTCTTGGGCTCATTGTACCAGAGATTTCCCATCTCAAAGCCGCCGGTGAGCACTGTATTCACATCAAACAGACAGCAGTTCATGGTGTCGCGTCTGGCAGACATGTCGTGGATATAGATATACCCCTCCCGGCAGGCCTGAAGCTCCTCCACCGTCATGAAAAACTTCTGGTACAGAGATTTATTCAGCTCGTTGAAAATCAGGCTCCGCTTGGTAGAGACCAGGGCGCTGTCCGTATTGCTGTTCTCCTTGTCCCCTATGTACATGATAGACTGGCTCTTTTTGTAGACATCGTCCAGCATCTGCACAAAATCCTGCTTATAATTGCGGTAATCCCGATAGCTCTTCGCCACCGCTGGATTCACCCGCTCCAGCGCCCCCTCCACAATGTTGTGCATCTGGGCAATGGGTATCAGCGGCTGCTCCAGGCTTTCCGCCTTCTCCTCCACAAACTGGCAGATGAAATTCACCTCCGCCCTGGAAAATGTAATCATCGCCCGCTCTGCGGACTTGCTGATGGCCGCCACCACCTTCTGCACATTAAAATCCTCTTTTGTGCCGTCCTTTTTTACCACCTTAATCTCGCTGCACTTCATTGTCCAAGCTCCTTCTGTCCTGCTGTTTTATCCAAAAATACTATATATAGTGTTCTTTCGTCATCGTTCACACATAATATGCAAAATCAACGCATGTAATCGTACCATGGAACCGGACATCCGTCAAGGTGATTTTACGTAACAATTCAGGCGGCGGGTAAACAGAAGTATACCCGCCGTCTGAATTGTTACGATTTTACGGTGCTTCCCCATCAGCCTCCTCACTGCCCGGTCCGCTCCCCGGCAGCTCCTCAAGCTTCATCTGCAGCTCCTCCTCCACCTCGGCCTTAATCTCCTCCTCCTGCTCCGGATTCATGTGGGGCAGGTCGGAAAGGCCGCCCACACCAAACCGGCGCAGGAATTCCTCTGTGGTAGCAAAAAGTGCCGGGCGTCCCGGTGCATCCATCCGCCCCACCTCGTAAACCAGGTTGTACTCCACCAGACGGTTCACCGCGTGGTCGGACTTCACCCCCCGAATTTTCTCAATCTCCAGCTTTGTCACTGGCTGCTTGTAGGCGATGATAGACAAGGTCTCCAGCATAACCTCGGTAAGCACCTGTTTTTTAGGCGCGGAGGCCACCCGAATCAGATTTTCATAAAAACCGGTCCGTGTGCACATCTGGTAGCTGTCCTCAAGCTGGACAATCTCCATCCCCCCCTGGATCTCATCGTACCGCTCCTTTAGACGGTTCACCGCCCGCCTGGCTGTCTCTGCGTCCTGTCCGATGGCAAGCGCCAGCTTCTCCAGCTCCACAGCCCTTCCCATAGTGAAAAGCACGGCCTCCACCACGGCCTCCTGCTCCCGCTCATCCTCCGTAGGCGGGAGGTCAAGCTCCAGCTGGCCTCCTTCCTGCCCCTGGCGCATCATATCCATTTCCTTATCCTTCGAAATCATCCAGCCCCTCCAAATCCAGCTCTTCCTCTTCCCCCTCGGGCTCCAAGGTCTCAATGTCCATATCCCCGAAGGTTTCCTCCTGGCTCAAATGAAGCTTTCCAAGCTTCATCAGCTCCAGCACCGCCAAAAATGTGACAACTATCTCCAGCTTATCCCCCTGGCCCTCCAGAAGCTGCCGGAAGCTGAACCGTCTCTGTCTTCTGGCATAGTTCATCACCTGTCCTATCTTCTGCTCCAGGCTCACCGGCTCCCTGCGGATGGTGCCGAAGCCGCTGCGGATAGGGTCTATTTTCTCCTCCTGCCGCTTCATCACCTGCTCGAAAATCCGCTTGAGCTTGGCCAAGGTCAGGCCGTCCAGAAGCTTGTCTAAGTCCACCGGCGGCTCATACCTGGCAATCTCCGGCGGCAGAGTGGACTCCTTATAGAGATGCCGAAGCGCCCCCCTCTCCCGGTCCGCCAGCTCGTCCGCCAGGAGCTTGTAGCGCTTATATTCCAGCAGGCGCTCCACCAGCTCCGCCCGGGGGTCAATCTCCTCCCCCTCCTCGTCCACCTCTCTGGGAAGAAGCATGCGCGCCTTGATATCCAGCAGCGTAGCCGCCATCACCAAAAACTCGCTGACAATATTTAGGTCCTCCCGTTCCATCTGCCGGACATACTCCAGATACTGTGCCGTAATATCCGCAATGGGAATATCGTAGATATCGATTTTATTTTTCTCTATGAGATGAAGCAGAAGGTCCAGCGGCCCCTCAAAATGCTCCAGCTTATACGTTATGGCTTCCATCTGCTCCCCCTATCCCTGCTGCCCCAGCCGCCTTCTGCGGCCGCAGCTTTAACACCACCAGCTGGGGCTTATTATTTATGCGGATGTTGATGGAGTGGGTCCCCAGTCCCCGGCTCACCACCATGATTTTCTCCCCCCGGCGGAAGGTCCCTGCGCACTCAGGGAGGAAAAACTGATACTGGGGCGTCATCACGCCCCCCAGTCTGGGAATCCGTATGGTTCCTCCGTGATAATGGCCAGCCAGGGTCAGGTCCGCCCCCCAGCGGGCATACTCGGAAAAATACAAGGGGGAATGGGCCAGAAGTATCTGGAATACATCCCCCTTCGCCGCCCTTCCAACCTTTCTCTCCACATACGTCTCTCCCATGCGGGCCTTTTTTCCAAAAAATATTTTCTTGTAAAACCGTGCATCCAGGTCCAAGCCCGTAATCCGTATATCCGGCCCCAGCATGGCGGAGCTGTCCTCCAGGCAGACCGCTCCCATGGACATGAGCGCCCTCCTATACCGCTCATACAAGTCCCCGTAGGTCCCCCTCTTCCAGGCCAGCCGGCTCTCATGGTTCCCATTGCCGCAGTACACGGGATAGCGGGCCGTCAGATAGGAGAACAGGGACAGCGCCGTCCGCAGGTCTGCTCTCCTCTTAGACACCAAAATATCCCCGCCGGAGAGAACTCCGTCGGGGTGGATATGGTCAATGGCTTTCTTCAGCCGCACATTGTCCGGTCCGAATTCATTGTCATGCAGGTCTGAGAGAAATACCAGGGTTCTTTCCCGCTGAATTTTATCTGAGGATATCTCCACTGTCTCCACCGAGAGCGCTTTTCTCTCATACTGGGACCGGGCCAGGCCGATAAGTCCCAGACACCCGGCCGCTGCCGCCAGCTTCCACATAGGCTTAAACCTCCCTAAAGGCTCATTGTACCATATCGGAGGGAAGTTGTAAAACATCTTTTCCGCCGCCCGCGGGCGGCTGCTTTTTTACAGTAACAGCAGGCGGCTCCCTCATGCCTCAAGCATCCAGGGCGCAAGCTCCCTTCTGGCAAAATATCCCTGGTCATGGCTGCACACCGGGCATTTCTGCGGCGCCTCATCCCCCTCATAGATATAGCCGCAGTTGGTGCAGGTCCAGACGGTCTTTGGAGCTGCCTTGAACAGGCTCCCGGCCTCCAAAAGCTCTGCCAGATACTGGAACCGCTCCCCGTGGGTCTTCTCAATCTGGGCAATCATCCGAAAGCTGGCCGCAATCTGAGGGAATCCCTCCTCTTCCGCCTTATCGCCGAAGGCCTTGTAAGCTGTATCGTGCTCCTCAAACTCATTGTGGACCGCTGCCCGCAGCTGAGCCAGAGTATTCTGCTCCAAATCCACCGGATATCCCCCGTCTATGGTTATGGTCTCCTTATCCAGCGCTTCCAGATACTTGTAAAAAATTTCCGCATGCTCCTTCTCCTGGTCCGCCGTATAACGGAAAACTGCCTCCACCACCGGCATCTTCTGCTCCCTTGCCAGCCCGGCCGCAAAGGTGTATCGGTTTCTGGCCTGGCTCTCCCCCGCAAAGGCCCGCATCAAATTTTTCGCTGTCTCACTGTTTTTTAAATCCAGCATCTGTCCATCCTCCTAGTGCTTTTATTTCACGAGCTATTGCTAGGCTGTCCAAATTTTCCTTGTTTTATTCGCTGCAGTTCTTGTAATCCCCCTTGTCCCGTGTTATAATCCAATTATGGATAATACAGACGATAAGGAGGAACTGACCATGATTCGATATGACCGTTTATGGGAAACCATGGCCGCCCGCGGCATGAGCCAGTATCGGCTCATCAAGGAATATCATTTCAGCGCCGGACAGATTGGCCGCCTGAAGAAAAACATGCATGTGTCCACCCACACCCTGGACACTCTCTGCACCCTGTTAAACTGCGGCATCAGCGATGTTCTGGAGTACATACCGGACCAGGAAGCCGCTTCTGTCTCCTCCAAGGAGCCGAAGGTCTCCCCTGCCCTGCCGGAAGCACCCGAAGCTCCCGCCCCCTCCAAGGAGCCGGAAGCCTCCCTCCAGCCCCAAGCCAGCCTCCCCGCCCCGGAGAAGTCCAAGCCCTCCTCCGGCAAGGCCTCCGCAAAAGGGAAAAAAGCCTCCGCCTCCAAGGAGGAGAAGAAGGGAAAAGCAGGAAAGTCCAAAAAGGGAGACAAAGATAAAAAGGGCGGCAAGGGCGAAAAGAAGGGAAAAGACGGCAAGAAAAAATAGCAGCCGTTCGGGACGGCATGAAAGCAGGGGCGAAAGCGGACTTACAAGCGAGCTTGACGTCCGTTTTCGCCCCTGCTTATCCGCCGTCTGAACTGTTACTTTATATTCTTATTCCTTCCCGTCTACCAAAGCCAGCAGCTCCTCCCGGCTCATGGAGCCAATCGAGCCCTCTGCCCCCTCCAGAATCTGGTCCGCCAGGTCCCGCTTGGTCTCCTGCATGCGCAGGATTTTTTCCTCAATGGAATGCCGGGCGATAATCTTATATACCGTCACCACCCGCGTCTGGCCAATCCGGTGGGCCCGGTCCGTAGCCTGATTCTGCACCGCCAGGTTCCACCAGGGGTCATAGTGAATCACGACATCCGCCCCGGTCAGATTAAGCCCCGTGCCCCCGGCCTTTAGGGAGATGAGAAATACCGGCGTGGTGTCCTGATTAAACTGCTTCACAAGGGCCAGCCGCTCCTCCTTGGGCGTGCTCCCCGTGATGGTGAAAAACGGAATCTTCTGGGCCCTAAGGTCCTCTGCCAGAAGCTCCAGCATAGATACAAACTGGGAGAAGAGCAGCACCTTGTGTTCCCCCTCCATGGCGCTCTTAATCAGCTCCAGGCAGACCTCCCGCTTGGCCGAGCCGCCCTCGTATTCCTCAAAGCAAAGGGAGGGGTCACAGCATATCTGCCGGATTTTCGTGAGCTCCGCCAGAATCCTTATCTTATTTTTCTGAAACTCCTCCTCATTTCCCTCCGCCAGCATCTGCCGCATGTGGACCACCTGGCCGTCGTAGAGCCTCTGCTGCTCCCCCGAAAGTCTTGCAAACCGCACCTCCTCCAGCTTATCCGGCAGGTCCGTGAGCACGTCCTCCTTAAGCCTGCGCAGAATGAAGGGCGACACCATCTGCCGCAGCCTGGCCGAGGCCGCCTCGTCCTGATTCTTCACAATGGGCGTCTCCAAGGACTTCTTAAACGCCTCATAGGCGTAGAGATAACCGGGCATCAGATAGTCAAAGATGCTCCACAGCTCGCTGAGCCGGTTCTCGATAGGCGTTCCCGTGAGTGCGAAGCGCACCCGGCTCCTTATAATCTTCACCGCCTTGGCCGCAGCCGTGGCGTGATTTTTGATATACTGGGCCTCGTCCAGTATCTGGCTGGCAAAGGAAATTCCCTCATACTCCGCCCCATCCCGCTTGAGCAGGTCATAGGAGGTCACTAGCACGTCCCAATTTTTATAATCGTGAATTCTCTGCCGTCTCTCCTCCTGGCTGCCCGCAATCAGGCAGACCCGAAGGCCCGGCGCAAACCGCGCAAACTCCTCCCCCCAGTTGTACACCAGGGAGGCAGGCGTAACCACCAGGGAGGCTCCCTCCCGGCCCTCCTCCTTCAGAGAGAGGAGAAATGCAATGGCCTGCAGCGTTTTTCCCAATCCCATATCATCCGCGAGAATCCCGCCAAAGCCATAGGCATCCAGGGTCCGCAGCCATTTAAAGCCAGCCTCCTGATAGCCCCGCAACACCCTTTTCAGGGAAGGGGGAACCTCAAAGTCCGAGTCCTTCACCGTCTTAAAGGCCTTAATTATCTGCTTAAACCGGCGGTCCCGGTCAAAATAAACGCCCCTGCCCGCCTCCAGCATCTTGTCCAGATACAGCGCCCGGTATACAGGCACCTCCATCTTCCCCTTGGCAAAGGCGGACGGGGAAATGCGCAGGGCCTCCATCATCTGGTCCAGCTCCTCCAGGCTTTGATTCTCCAGATTAAGAAAATCCCCATTCCTTAAGCGGTGAAATTTCTTCCGGCCCCGGTAGCTCTTTAGAACCTCCAGAAGCTCCTCCCGCGTCAGCTCCTCCGAGGTCACGGACAGGTCCAGGAGCTCGCTCTCCACGGACACGCCCACGGTGATTCTCGGCTTTCTACGGATTTTCAGGCTCTGGAACCGGTCCGTGGCCTGCACCTCGCCCAGGGCCATAAGGGCCTCCACCCCCTCGTCCAGCACCCGGTACACCCGCTCTGCATCTCCCCCGCAGCAGCAGGCGCCGCGCGCCTCGTCTGTCACTGGAAAATACGCCTTCACCGCGTCATAGGCCCGGCTCTCCCTGGCCCAATCTCTGTAGGCATCCGAAACAGCCTCTTCGTCCGTCTTCCCCTGGGAAGGCTCCTTCATAAGCGGATACCGCTTTTCCCCATACACAGCCTCCCCCTGGCAGAGCACATCCTCCCCCTCTGCGTCCAGGTAAAAGACAAAGGCGGCCTTCGGCGGCAGATACCGCCGTATTTCCCTGCTGTCCTTCTCCGTTATCTCCGCCCGCTCCGCAAGCATCGGAAGACTATTGTAATAAAACTCCGCCATCCGCCTGCGCCCGATACAGAAGGAAACTCTTCCCTCTGTCTCCTGGGCAAAAAGGGGCTCCAATCCCTTCACCGCGGCCTGGTCCATCTGGTTTAAAAAGTCCCGCTCCCCCTCCTTCTCCATATAGTAGACAAATGTAAGCCCCCAAATCAGCTCCGGGACCTCCCCCTGGACCTGAATGCCCTGGAAGGTCCCCTTTTCGCCCACCTGCTTTTGAATTTGAAGGCGGAGCCTGGGCTCCTTTCTGCGGACCAGGAGCACGCCCTTTCTCTTTTCCCCTCCCTGTTCATCTAAAAGCTCTGCCTCGTCCCCCACGAGCAGGGCGTAAAGCGCATCCAGGCGGCTTCCGTACAGAGCAATGGAGCCCCCTATCTTCGTCTCCCGGTAGGAGGACCAGCGCTCCGCGCTCCGCATGCTGTCGTTCCTGGCCTCCTCGTCCAGCACCACACCGCGGATAAAATCCAGATATTTTTTCCCATGGTCCGTAAACCGGCTCTCCTTTAAGAGCACCTCTGTATTCTTTCCGAACACCGCCTTCGCTCCGCGCTCCGTCTGGTCCACCAGCTCCTCCAGGTCCTTCACGATGAATTTTTTCCCGCAGTCAATGCGGAAGGACACGCTGAGCCCATAATAATCCCTGTGCACCCGTGGAAGCAGGTCCAATACAGCCTCCTCCGCCTCCTGCGGCCCATCCAGGGGGCCCAGGCCCGGCATCCTTGTCATGGCCAGAAATGCGGCCCCCGCGCTGTCCGTCTCATCTCCGGGATTTACTCTGCGCAGATACTCAGCCAAAAGGCCAAACAAAGCCAGCTCATGCCGGCAGAGCTGCTGGCTGCCGTACCGAAGCCTCCTCATATAATGGCAGCTGCACCAGCGCACATCACACCGTGCCTCCACAACCGAGCTCTTATCAAAAAAGAGCATCACCTGCCCGGTGCTTTTTCCATCCCTCACAGTGCCATAGGCTATCCCCAGCAGTCCCCTGCCCTGGCCGCCCTTTCCGTAATAAGTGTCCGTGTAGCCCAGGCGCACATCATCCAGAGCAACCTTCCCTTTTTCCGCCAGCCCGGCAGCCTCCTGCAGGAGCGGCTTTCGGATTTGGAGCTCCCGCCCCATGGCCCGATAGTCAAAATACTGATACCCGAAAAGAGGCTCACTCTCCCAGGGTGCCTCCGGCTCCCAGATGCAGACCTCCTTTACAGGCTCCTCCTCAGAAAATGGAGCATCCCCGTCCACCTCCTGATATTCTCCATTTTCAATGGCAAAAAAGACGGCTGCCATATGCTTGCACTTCATCCCTCCCACAGCGTAGGGACAGCTGCAGGACACCGTCTTAACCATATCTCCCTGGGTAACAATCCTCACCTTATAGGCATGCTCCCCGCGCACCAGCGCCTCAAAGCGGTTTCCCCGCTTCTCCACCTTCTGTACATTTCCATCCCTATAATACCGGGCGCCCCTTGCGCGGATGGTGGAGCTGAATAAATAGGCCCACTTCATTCTCTCTAAGTCCTCCTGCGTATTTTCTGACGCCATTTTACTCTATTCAGCCCCAAATTACAACTTTTTAATCGCAGCAGTTCAGACGGCAGATATCTTCACTCCCCATACACCCGCCCGTCCGAGGCATCCACCGAAGCAAGAAGAAGCTCCTGCCCCTCTGCCGCCGGCGCTGCCTCGGAAAAAATACTTCGGGCATCTGCCTGAGTGCGGGCCGCAGAAGCTGCGCCGTAGAAGTTCCACACCGGACATAAAAGGCCGCCATTCTCTGTGCCTGCGCCTCCCTCAAAGGGCACATACCGATATTCCAGGGCGGCCCGTGTAAGCCTTGCCCCCACTGTAATCCCCTCCCCATCCAGGTCTGTAAACGCTCCCGCGAAAAAATCCTCCCTCCTGCCCTCATGGGTGTCGTAATAGGTTCGCGCATACTGCTCAAATATTTCCGCAGCCGACTCAAAGGGGAGAAGAAATCCCGCATCCTCTCTGGCCAGACTCTCCCGTCCAATGCTCTTGAGCTCCAGAAGCGTTCCGTCATCCGCATACACAAACTCCATATACTGGAGCCTGCTTCCAGCGCTTCCCATCAGGGCCAGGCCCCCGCCAGGCACTGGCACATCCCCGCAGCTCCTTCCATAATGAAGCGCCAGCCCGTATCGTCCCGGCTCAAGCTCCCCCGTCCTTTCATTCCGGGTGCGGATGCCCAGCCACCGGAGGCGTGGCTCTGAAAATTCCTCTGTGCACAGGCCTTCCTCCGCAAGACGGCTGATAAATTCTCGTGACTGCTCATCCATCCGCCTGCGAAATGTCTCCCTCTCCTCCTCTGTCCCCGCCTTTCCCTGGCTCACCAAGGCCGCAAAGACGGCATCCGGCTGAAATTCCCCATCCCCGCCATGGGTTATATCCTGTGCCGCCCGGCTTATCCAAAAAATAGGTGTGGATGCATCCGAGCTGGGAAAGGATAGGTCGTATATTCCATCCGCGGACAGCTCCCAGCCGGCAGCTTCCGGCTCCTCCCAGACAATCCCGTAAAAATCCCCCGCCAGCTCCTTATACGCCTCCCGCTCCTCCCGACTGTAGGGCTGATTCACAGCCCGGTACACCGGCAGGTCCTCCCCCTCCGGAACCCACACAGCGGCCTCCCCCTGCAGCTGAATGGCATCTGTCTTTAGCTGCACCTCGTATACCTCCGGCGCTTTGGTCCGCTCCCGGATGCTCTCCGCTTGGGAAGCCCCCTGCGCTCCCTCCACGCTGCTCCCCACATCCAGCCCGGCAGCTTCCTCCGTTTTCTGCTGCATACTGGCTGCCTCTCCACCCTCCTCCGCAGCAATACCTGTCTCCCGTCCGCCCTTCCCCGCGGCAGCTCCTACCCCCGCATTCTTCACGCCCACCACTGGCACGCGGGGCTCAGGCACCTGGCATCCGCCCAGCCACAGCGGCAGAATGCCTGCCGCCAGCAGCGCACGCCTCCCCCACCTATAGCCTCCCCTCATATGCCTTCCTCCCATATGCCTTTCTCTCATACACCTTCCTCTCATGCTCCATTCTCCTCTCTGCCAATCCGTCCGCAAAGCATTTCATCTGTTACAAGGCTATGGTATCATTTCCCCTCCCCAAAATCCTCACCGGCCTGTAAATATTTTGTAAACACCACCCGCACCCTGGTCCCCTCCCCCAGCCTGCTTGCAAACTCCAGGCGCGCGCCGTGAAGAGCCGCAATCCGCTCCGCCAAGGCCAGTCCCAGCCCGGAGCCCCCCTCGCTGCGGCTCCTGGACTTATCCGCCATATAAAATGCCCGGGTGATTTTAGGAAGGTCCTCCGGTGCAATCCCGCAGCCATCATCCGTAACCTCGAAGACAAATCCCCCCTTCTCTCCTCCCTGCACCCTGCCCGCGAGAAGCATCCTTCCCCCTTTTTGGGAGGCCCGGCATCCATTCTGCACAAGGTTGCACAGGAGGCTGACCAGAAGCTCCGCATCCCCCTGCAGGCACACTCCCGCATCACACTCGGTCTGCAGATGGATGGATTTTGCGGCCAGCATCTCCTTACAGGCCTGGCAGGTCCGCTCCAGCAGGTCCTCGGCCCGGACCTGCTCCCAGACGATGGCGTCATTTTTATACAGCCCGATAAGCTCCATAAGCTTCGCGCTCATCTTTTCCATGCGGGCCGCCGCCTGGCAAATCTGCTGTGCACAGCGGTCCTTCTGCTCCTCAGAAAGCCGCAGGGAGCGGAGGCTTTCCCCATATCCCAGAATAGAGGTCACCGGCGTCTTCATCTCATGGGCCAGCGCCCCCA
>CALWMT010000053.1 GCA_944382045.1 uncultured Enterocloster sp.
TGCTGACAGACTGGCTGAAAGCTGCGGCCGCCGCGTCCAGCCTGGAGGATTTTAGGAGAGCGGCGAAGCTTTAAGAAGTGTTTTGGAGCGGATTTGGGAAAATTGCCGCTGAAAGAAAAGCATTGCAAAATGCCTGCTGCAATTTTATACTATAAAAAATAACAGACAGACGGAGGAACAGTATGAGAGAGGGATTTATTCGGGCTGCCGCCGCCACTCCCAAGGTGCGGGTGGCAGACCCACAGTATAATGCGGAACGAGTGATCGAGCTGATGGAGGAGGGCTTTAAGCGGGGCGTAAAGATTATGGTATTTCCGGAGCTCTGCCTGACGGCTTACACCTGCGGAGATTTGTTTTTACAGGCTTCCCTTCTGGAAAAGGCCAGGGAGAGCTTGAAAAAGCTCCTGGAGGCTTCTGCGGGGAAGGACATGCTTGTATTTGCGGGTCTTCCCTGGGAGAAGGACGGAAAGCTTTACAACGTGTCTGCCGCAGTGAAGGATGGGGAGCTTCTGGGACTGATTCCCAAGAAAAATCTGCCCAATTATTCCGAGTTCTATGAGGCGCGCCATTTTTGCCCGGGAAGCAGCGTGCCGGAGACGGCGGATTGGGAGGGGAAAAAGGTTCCCATGGGAGCAAACCTACTGTTCCGGTGCGTCAGCGTGCCGGGGCTCGTGGTGGCCGGAGAAATCTGCGAGGATCTGTGGGTTCCCTGCCCGCCCAGCATTTCCCACGCCATGGCGGGCGCCACTCTCATTGTGAATTGCTCTGCCAGCGATGAGACCACGGGCAAGGACGCCTACCGCCATGAGCTGGTGTGCAGCCAGTCTGCCCGCCTGGTCTGCGGCTATATCTATGCCAATGCAGGGGAAGGGGAGTCTACCCAGGATCTGGTATTCGGCGGTCAGAACATCATTGCGGAGAATGGAAACTGCCTGGTGGAGTCCCGTCGCTTTGTAAATGAGTGCATCTGCGCGGATATTGACCTCGCCCGCTTAGACAGTGAGCGCAGGCGGATGAATACTTTCCCCTCACCGGATACGTACCGGAGGGAGCAGGGATATGTGACGGTGGATTTCGCGTTTTGCACCGGGGAGGATGAGAAGGACGGGAACCGGATTCTCCGGTATATTGACCCGTCTCCCTTTGTGCCGGGAGATGCGGGACGCCGCAGGAAGCGCTGCGAGGAAATTCTGTCTATCCAGGCCATGGGCTTAAAGAAGCGGCTGGAGCACACGGGCTGCGGCCATGCGGTGGTCGGCCTTTCCGGCGGGCTGGATTCCACGCTGGCCCTCCTTGTGACGGTGCGGGCATTTGACCTTTTAAAGCTTCCGAGAAATCAGATTCACTGCGTGACCATGCCCTGCTTCGGCACCACGGACCGCACCTACCAGAACGCCTGCGCCATCGCAAAGGGCGTGGGGGCGGATCTTCGTGAGATCAATATCCGGGAGGCTGTGACAAAGCATTTTGCCGATATCGGACAGGATATGAATACGCACGATGTGACCTATGAGAACAGCCAGGCCAGGGAGCGCACCCAGGTGCTCATGGACATCGCCAATCAGATGGGCGGCCTGGTAGTAGGAACCGGGGATATGTCGGAGCTGGCCCTGGGCTGGGCCACCTACAACGGCGACCACATGTCCATGTACGGGGTGAATGCCTCAGTGCCCAAGACGCTGGTGCGCCATCTGGTGCATTATTATGCGGATACCTGCGGGGACGAGGGCCTGGCGGCCGCCCTGCGGGATGTGCTGGATACCCCGGTGAGCCCGGAGCTTCTGCCGCCGGAGGACGGGAAGATTTCCCAGAAGACAGAGGATCTGGTGGGCCCCTACGAGCTCCACGACTTTTTCCTGTACCATGTGCTCCGCTTCGGCAGCAGGCCGAAACGGGTATTTGCCCTGGCCCTGCAGGCCTTTGGGGGCAGGTACGACAGGGAAACCATTCTAAAGTGGCTGAAGGTGTTCTATCGGCGGTTCTTCAGCCAGCAGTTTAAGCGCTCCTGCCTGCCGGATGGCCCCAAGGTGGGCTCTGCCGCGGTGTCACCCAGAGGCGACCTGCGGATGCCCAGCGACGCCTCCTCCCGGCTGTGGCTGGAGGAGCTGGAGGAGCTTAACGCATGATCGAGAGTGTGTCAAATAAGCAGGTCCGCCGGGCGGCACAGCTTGCGGGGAAGGCAAGGGCCAGGCGGGAGGAGGGCCTCTTTGTGGCGGAGGGGCTCCGCATGTGCCGGGAGTGCCCTCCGGACCAGGTGGAGATCCTCTATGTGACCCCGGAGTTTGCCGCCAGGGAGGAGAACAGGCGATGGCTTGCCTCCTACCGGTACGAGATGGTGTCCGAGGCGGTGATGCGGGCCATGGCGGACACCAAGACGCCCCAGGGGGTTCTGGGGCTGGTGCGCCAGCCCTCTTTGCGCCTGGCCGCTGTCCTTGAGGGAGAGAGTCCTCGCATCCTGGCGCTTGCGACCATCCAGGATCCGGGCAATCTGGGAACCATGCTGCGGGCCGGGGAGGGGGCCGGTGTCACCGGCCTTTTGATGAACCGGGAGACCGCGGATATTTTCAGCCCCAAGGTGATCCGCTCCACCATGGGATCGGTGCTTCGGGTTCCCTTCGTGTATGCGGATGACCTGGGGGAGGCCTGCCGGGAGCTTAAAGCCCAGGGGGTGCGCCTTTTTGCGGCGCATTTGAAGGCCATGCATAATTATGAGCAGGCGGATTATACTGGGAGTACGGGCTTTTTGATTGGAAATGAGGCAAACGGGCTGTCAGAGGAGACTGCCTCCCTGGCGGACGGCCTCATCAAGATTCCCATGGCCGGACGGGTGGAGTCCCTGAACGCCGCTGTGGCAGCCTCCGTTCTCATGTACGAGGCTGCCAGACAGAGGAGAGCCCGGTGAGAGGAGAATGCCGGATGGCATGGCTGATTGCATTTCTTTGCTTTTTGGGACTGGAGGCAGCCTGCCGCTGCCTTGTCTCCCTGTGGTTCTGCGCGGGCTGTCTGGGCGCCTGGCTTGGAGGGCTCGCAGGAGTGGACCTTGAGGGCCAGCTGGCCCTCTTTGTGGCAGTGTCATTTTTGACGCTGATTTTGCTGCGGCCGGCGGCCTTCCTGCTTGGAGGCCGCGGCAGGAGGGAAGGAGACCATGGAGCTTCGCCTTGACAGGGAAAAATCATATGGCCTGGTGCTGGAGGGCGGAGGAGCCAGAGGCGCCTACCAGATCGGCGCCTGGCGGGCCCTGCGGGAGGCAGGCATCCTGCTGTCCGCTGTGGCGGGAACCTCGGTGGGGGCCCTGAACGGGGCTCTCATCTGCATGGATGATCTCAAAAGGGCGGAGTTTATCTGGAAAAATATCCGCTGGTCCCACGTGATGGACGTGGACGACAGCGTGATGGAGGCGGTGCGGGAGATGCGCCGCCTGCGGGGGTCCGCTCCGAATCTGAAAAGGGTTCTGGGGGAGGCGGGAAGGATTATCCGAGGCGGCGGCCTGGATATCACGCCCCTGCGCCGCCTGATCGAGCGCGCGGCGGACGAGGAGCGCATACGGGCCTCCCGGCAGGAGCTCTATGCAGTGACCTACTGCCTGACGGACCACTGTCCGGTGGTGGTGGATATCAAGAGCCTGCCGGAGGGGGAGATCGCCCAGATGCTCTTGGCCAGCGCGTACCTGCCGGGCTTTAAGAGGGAGAAAATCGGAGGAAAGTATTATACAGATGGATGCAGGACCAACAATGTGCCTGTGGATGTGCTCATAGACCGAGGGTATAAGGACATTATTGTGATTCGGATCTACGGTGTGGGCGTGGACACAGAGAAGCATCTGCGGGTTCCGGAAGATGTGCGCCTCTACCACATAGCGCCCCAGGTGAGCCTGGGCGGCATCCTGGAGTTTGACGGCAGGAAGGCCCGGCGCAATCTGGCGCTGGGATATGCAGATGCCCGCAGGCTGCTTTACGGCTCTTGACAGCCTTCCTGCAATATAGTATATTATGCATGAAGATGCATAAATATTAATCCGAGGCGATTGGCTGTGTGCAGATCAATTGCCTGATTGAAAGGAGATTATCAGCCATGAATTTAAAGGGAAGGAATTTTCTGACACTGAAAGATTATACATATGAGGAGATTACATATCTGCTGGATCTGGCGGCGGAGCTCAAGGAGAAGAAGAAAAAGGGGATCCCCGTTGACTGCCTGAGGGGGAAGAATGTGGCTTTGATTTTTGAGAAGACCAGCACCCGGACCCGCTGCGCCTTTGAGGTGGCGGCCCATGACCTGGGGATGGGAACCACCTATCTGGATCCCTCAGGCTCCCAGATCGGAAAGAAGGAGAGCATTGCGGACACAGCCCGCGTGCTGGGACGGATGTACGAGGGAATCGAGTACCGGGGCTTCGGCCAGGAGATCGTGGAGGAGCTGGCCAGGTATGCGGGGGTTCCGGTGTGGAACGGCCTGACGAATGAGGACCACCCCACCCAGATGCTGGCGGATCTTCTGACCATCCGGGAGCACCTGGGACATTTGATGGGAGTGAAGCTTGTATATATGGGCGATGCGCGCTATAATATGGGTAATTCCCTGATGATTGCCTACGCCAAGATGGGCATGCATTTTGTGGCCTGCGCCCCGGCGAAGTATTTTCCGGATAAGGCCTTGGTGGAGGAGTGCCGGGCCTTTGCTGCGGCAAGCGGCGGCTCTGTCACGCTGACCGAGGACGTGGCCCAGGCGGTGCGGGGAGCAGACGTGATCGATACGGATGTGTGGGTATCCATGGGCGAGCCGGACCAGGTCTGGGAGGAGCGGATCCGCGACCTTACGCCCTACAAGGTGACGATGGAGGTGATGGAGGCTGCAGGCCCCCAGGCCATCTTCCTTCACTGCCTGCCCTCCTTCCACGATCTGAAGACAAAGATTGGAAAGGAAATGAGCGAGCGCTTTGGCATCACGGATATGGAGGTGACGGACGAGGTGTTTGAGTCCAGCCGGTCCGTGGTGTTTGACGAGGCGGAGAACCGGATGCACACCATCAAGGCGGTTATGCTCGCTACGCTGGGAGAGTAACGTATGCATGGACACAGAGGACGGGGGGAACGCCAGGCAGGGATCCTTTTGGATCTGACACATCTGATTTTGGGGATCGCCATTGTGGTTTTGGCGGTGCTCTCGTTTATCAATCCAGAGGGAAACCATATGCTGTTCCCTCTGGTCTTCCTTCTTGCGGCCCTTTTGAATGCCGTCAGCAGCCTCTTTTTGATTAAAACCCGCGGCAGGGACAAGGGAAAGCTGAGAGGCGGGATTTTTCAGGCGCTTTTGGCCCTGGGGCTTCTGGCCCTGGGAGTGGTGAGCGGCATCAGCATCTGGCTGTGATACGGGCCGGAGCAGCGTATTTTGATAGGAGGAAGCATGAAGGCAGAGATTTTGAAGCTGTTGAAGGAGAGCCGGGGATTTGTGTCCGGACAGGAGCTGTGCAGGCAGTTCGGCGTCTCCCGGACCGCAGTGTGGAAGGCGGTCAACCAGTTAAAGCAGGAGGGCTGGCCCATCGAGGCGGTCCACAGCCAGGGCTACCGGCTCTTGGGTGAGGCGGATGTGATGACAGCCTCGGAGCTGGCCGCTGTGCTGGATACCGAGTGGGTGGGGAAGAGGCTTGCCTATTTTGAAGAGACGGATTCCACCAATGTGCAGGCGCGGAGGCTGGCGGAGGCGGGGGCTCCCCACGGGACTCTTGTGGCTGCGGACTGTCAGACCGCAGGCAAGGGGCGCAGGGGAAGGAGCTGGTCCTCCCCCAAGGGAGAGGGGATTTGGATGAGCCTATTGCTGCGTCCCGCTTTTGCGCCGGCCTGTGCCTCCATGCTCACCCTCGTGGCGGGCATGGCTGCCGTCCGGGGGATTGAGCGGGCCTGCGGCCTCCATCCCCTGATCAAGTGGCCGAATGATCTGGTGCTGAACGGAAAGAAGATCTGCGGGATTCTGACGGAGATGAGCACGGAGGACGAGATGATCCGCTATGTGGTCATTGGCATGGGGATCAATGTGAACAATACGGAATTTCCGGAGGAGCTCAAGGGTACTGCCGCGTCCCTGCGGATGGAGCTGGGCCGTGAGGTCCGCCGCAGTCCCATTATCGCGGAGACAGCCAGAGCCTTTGAGGAATATTTTGGCATATTTTCCCGCACAAGGGACATGGCAGGGCTGCGGGAGGCCTATGACAGCCTTCTGGTAAACCGGGACCGCCAGGTCTGCGTCCTGGATCCCAGAGGGGAATACCGCGGACGGGCGCTGGGAATCGATGATCAGGGAAGCCTTCTGGTGGAGCGGGAGGACGGCCAGGTGAGCCGCGTGATCTCCGGGGAGGTTTCCGTGCGGGGGATCTACGGCTATGTGTGAGAGAATGGAACGCCTGCGGGCTCTGGAGAAGCCCCTGCTTTCCTGGTACAGGAGGCAGGCCAGGGAGCTTCCCTGGCGGGAGAACCGGGATCCCTACCGGATCTGGGTGTCGGAGATCATGCTCCAGCAGACCCGGGTGGAGGCGGTGAAGCCGTACTTTGAGCGGTTTATGGATGCGTTTCCCCAGGTGAAGGACCTGGCGGAGGCGGAGGATGACCGCCTTATGAAAATGTGGGAGGGCCTGGGCTATTACAGCAGGGCCAGAAATCTAAAGGCAGCGGCCAGAATCATTGTGGAGAAATACGGCGGCTGCCTTCCTGCATCCTTTGAGGAGTTGAAGGAGCTTCCTGGAATCGGCAGCTATACAGCAGGGGCCGTGGCCTCCATTGCCTACGGCATTCCTGTGCCTGCAGTGGACGGGAATGTGCTCCGGGTTATCTCCCGCGTTCTGGGGGACAGGGAGGACATCCGCAGAGCGTCCGCAAGGGCCCGGATGGAGCGGGAGCTGGGAGAGGTGGTGCCGGCCTCGGAGCCGGGAGCGTATAATCAGGGGCTCTTCGAGGTGGGCGCCCTGGTCTGCGTGCCGGGAGGGGAGCCCAAGTGCGGGGAGTGCCCGCTCTATGATCTCTGTCTTTCCGGCAGGAATGGCAGGTGGAGGGAGATCCCTGTGAAGTCACCGCCCAAGCCCAAGCGGGTGGAGGAGCGGACCGTGCTTCTCATCGAGAAGGACGGAAGGATTCTCATTGACAGGCGTCCGCCCAAGGGGCTTCTCGCCTCCCTCTATGAGCTGCCCAGCGTGCCGGGACATATGACGCCGGAGGAGGCGGTGGCTTATCTGGGGCTGTCCCCCGCCCAGGTAAGCCGGGCCGAGGCCCTTCCCTCCGCCCGGCATGTATTTTCCCATGTGGAATGGCATATGACGGGCTGCCGGCTGGTGCTCTCACCGGAGGCGCCGGCGGACAGCCTCCTGGATGCTTCGATTTTCCCCGGTGCGTTTTTTGCGGAGAGGGAGGAGCTTGCGCACACATATGCCCTTCCCAGCGCTTTTGCCGTCTATAAAAGGCTGATTGGATAGGACAGGAAAAATTGGATACACTGGAAGGAGAGGCGCGAGAATATGAAAAATATGCTGTTTGTGTTTAATCCCCGCTCCGGAAGGGAGCAGATCAAGGGGCATCTCATGGAGATCCTGGACATTTTCAGCAGAGCTGGCTACGATATCCATGTCCATGCGACCCAGGGCCAGGGTGACGCCAGGGAGATCGTGCGGCGCCTGGGACACCGGGCCAGGCTGATCGTGTGCAGCGGCGGGGACGGAACCTTAAATGAGGTGATCTCCGGCATGATGGAGCTCAAGAGGACCCCTCTTCTGGGGTATATTCCCGCAGGCTCCACCAATGATTTTGCTGCGAGCCTGAAGCTTCCCAAGCGTATGGGACTGGCAGCGTCAGCCGTTGTAAAGGGAAGGCCCTTTCCGATTGATATCGGGACCTTCTGCGAGGACCGGTATTTTGTGTATATAGCGGCCTTCGGGGCATTTACGGAGGTATCCTATCAGACCTCCCAGGATAAGAAGAACCGCCTGGGCCATCAGGCCTATGTGCTGGAGGGGCTAAAGAGCCTGTCCGCCATCCGTCCCAGCCATATGCGGGTGCAGTGGGAGGAGGGAAGCCTGGAGGAGGATTTTGTCTTCGGCATGGTGACGAACACGGTGAGCGTGGGCGGCTTTAAGGGTCTGGTGAATCAGTCCGTGGCCTTAAATGACGGCGTGTTTGAGGTCCTGCTCATACGGATGCCGCGGACTCCCGTGGATCTGAGCAACATTGTCTCCTATATGTTTTTGAAGGAGGAGCAGCCAAATGAGTACGTATACCGGTTTAAGACCTCATCGATCCGCATTGAGTCGGAGGGGCCGGTGGACTGGGTGCTTGACGGGGAATTTGGAGGCTCACGCACGGTGGTGGATATCCGAAATGAGAGAGAGCGCATCCGGATTGTAACAGTTCAGACGGCATCTTCTTGCCCGGCCAAAGGCCGGACAAGAAGCATCGGATGTCCATCCGATGTGTAAACAGGGGCGAAAACATACTTACAAGCGAGCTTGACGTCTATTTTCGCCCCTGTTTACCCGCCGTCTGAACTGTTACTCCGGGATTCTGCGAAAAATGGAAAAATACGTCGAAACTTCTTGAAATAGGGATTCAAATCATCTATAATGATAAGTTGTGGAAAACCGTTCGGGACAGCACAAAAATCCGTGCTGTCTCAAAAGTCAACCCACAGTTACCTTTAAGCGAAAGGACGTTAATAAGTGGAAAAGGACGATTTTTTGAAGAAGCTGGAGAAGCTGGTGGAGCGTGCGAAGACAAAGCACAATACGCTTGACGCAGGCGAGATCAACGATTTCTTCACCGGGGACAACCTGACTCCCGAGCAGATGGATCAGATTTACAGTTACATGGAGAACCGGAACATTGATGTGGTTCCCGTACTGGACGAAGCGATGTTAAATGGCGATCCCGCGCTCATGGAGGACATTGACCTGGATTTGGACCTGGATGATGACAGCTTCATGAAGGACGTGGAGGAGGAAGAAATCGACCTGGATGCAGTGGACCTTCTGGAGGGAATCGGAACCGAGGATCCGGTCCGCATGTATCTGAAAGAGATTGGCACGGTTCCCCTGCTGACAGCTGACGAGGAGCTTCTGCTGGCGCAGCGCAAGGCGGACGGGGATGAGGCGGCCAAGGAGCGGCTGATTGAGGCGAATCTGCGCCTGGTGGTCAGCATTGCAAAGCGTTACACAGGAAGAGGAATGAGCTTTCTTGACCTGGTGCAGGAGGGAAACCTGGGCCTGATCAAGGGAGTGGAGAAGTTCGACTATACAAAGGGTTATAAGCTAAGTACATATGCAACGTGGTGGATCCGGCAGTCCGTGACCAGAGCCCTGGCAGACCAGGCCAGGACGATCCGGGTACCGGTGCATATGGTGGAGACAATCAACAAGATGTCGAAGATGCAGCGAAAGCTGACGCTGGAGCTGGGCTATGAGCCCTCCGTGACGGAGCTGGCGGAGGCTCTGGATATGTCGGAGGACAAGGTGATGGAGATCATGCAGATCGCCAGAGAGCCGGCCTCCCTGGAGACGCCTATCGGTGAGGAGGATGACTCCAACCTGGGAGATTTTGTGGCGGACAACAATGTGGTGACGCCTGAGGGCAACGTGGAGTCCGTGATGCTCCGTGAGCATATCGACGCGCTTTTGGGTGATCTGAAGGAGCGGGAGCGCCAGGTGATTGTCCTGCGCTTCGGCCTGGAGGACGGCCATCCCCGGACTCTGGAGGAGGTCGGCAGAGAGTTCAATGTGACCAGAGAGCGGATCCGCCAGATCGAGGCCAAGGCCCTGCGCAAGCTGCGCAATCCGGTGCGGAGCAAGAGAATTCGGGATTTCCTGTAGGCCCCCGCACCTTAAAGCACAGGGAAGCTTAACACTGCGAGAGGAGGCGTCCGCCGTCAGGCGGGCGCCTTTTTACAGCGTATCCTGGAAAATGGGAGGACAGACACGGATGGATGCTGCGAACAGAGGGCCTAAGCCCAATTATCAGAGGATTTTGGATAAGACCCTGGAGGAGCTCTCAGGGGAGGGGAGACGGCCCCGCCTGCTGCTGCACAGCTGCTGTGCGCCCTGCAGCAGCTATGTGCTGGAGTATCTCTCCGCTTATTTTGACATCACGGTATTTTACTATAACCACAATATTTATCCCGAGGAGGAGTATGGGGAGCGGGTGCGGGAGCAGCAGCGGCTGATTGAGGAGATGCGGCTGCCGCAGCCTGTGCATTTTTTGGAGGGGGCGTACGAGCCCGGGCGGTTTTACGAGATGGCAGAGGGGTATGAGGAGTGCCGGGAGGGCGGGGAGCGCTGCTTTCGGTGCTACCGGCTGCGGCTGGAGGAGGCCGCCCGGGCAGCCAAGGAGGGCGGATTTGATTATTTTACCACCACCCTTTCCATCAGCCCCCTAAAGAACGCCCAGAAGCTCAACGAGATTGGATGTGCGCTTGCCCAGGCCTGGGGAGTGCCCTATCTGCAGTCGGATTTTAAGAAGAAAAATGGATACAAGCGGTCTGTGGAGCTCTCAGAGGAATACGGACTTTACCGTCAGGACTACTGCGGATGCGTATTTTCCAAGGCGGAGTCAGAAAAAACGCGCAGAACGCAGGAATTTGCAGATCAGCTTGACATAAGCCGGTGAATGTAATAAAATTTTTTTAGGGCTTTTTAAGCTTCTGAGGACATGATGCAGATGGTGTCCGCGAGTATAAATAGAATCTAATAAGGAGAAATGCGCTATGATCAGCAAAAATTTAACAGTAGTTAATCCTTCCGGTCTGCATTTGAGACCTGCGGGCGTTCTTTCTCAGGCGGCGATGAAGTTTAAGTGTGATATTACCATTCAGTGCGGGGAAAAGAAGATTGTCGCCAAAAGCGTTTTGAATGTTATGGCAGCGGGAATCAAGAAAGGCACTGAGATTACCCTGATCTGCGATGGGGTGGATGAGGAAGAGGCGCTGAAGACGTTATCTGCAGCTATTGAGAGCGGTCTTGGGGAGATGTGATTTTGGCACAGCCGTTCCGGCCAGCTGCAATATGTTGATTGGTTTAATTGAGGCATTACAGCACGCATTAAGGCATGCAGGCTGTAATGCCTTTTTATATGGCAGCGCCCGGCACGGCAGGCGCTGTGCGATCTATGAGAGAAGCTCCCGCATGATGTGGGAATACAATTCCTGGCTTTTGCCGCGCCACTGGCTGCACATGGACTCGGCCTGCTCCT
>CALWMT010000054.1 GCA_944382045.1 uncultured Enterocloster sp.
ATGGATAGACCTTCTTTCCCGGCAGCTGGCCGCCCTCCCCCGGCTTTGCGCCCTGAGCCATCTTGATCTGGATCTCCTGGGCGCTCACCAGGTAACGGCTGGTCACGCCGAACCGGCCCGAGGCCACCTGCTTGATGGCGGAGCAGCGGTTGCTGTCCGCAGGCCCGGGCGTCAGCCTGTCAAGACTCTCCCCTCCCTCGCCGGTGTTGGATTTTCCGTGGATCCGGTTCATGGCGATGGCCAGGGTCTCGTGGGCCTCCTGGGAAATGGATCCGTAGGACATGGCGCCTGTCTTGAACCGCCGCACAATGGAGTCCACGCTCTCCACCTGGTCGATGGGGATGCCTCCCTCCTCCGGATAGTTGAAATCCATCAGGGAGCGCAGATGGTACGTCTTGTCCTCCCGGTCCACCTGGGACGTGTACTCCTTAAACGTCTCGTAGCTCCCCGTCCGGGCCGCCTCCTGAAGGAGGTGAATGGTCAGCGGATTGTAGAGGTGCTCCTCCTGGCCGCTTCTGGACTTGTGGCTCCCCACGCTGTCCAAGGTAAGGTCCACATCCAGCCCCAGGGGGTCAAAGGCCGAGGAGTGAAGGGTGTCCACATCATTTTCAATATCCTTTAAGGTAATGCCGCCCACACGGCTCACTGTGCCGGTGAAATATTTGTCCACCACCTCCTTGCAGATACCGATGGCCTCGAAAATCTGCGCTCCCTGGTAGGACTGGATGGTGGAAATGCCCATCTTGGAGGCGATCTTCACAATCCCGTGGAGCACCGCCAGGTCATAATCCCGGACAGCCGCATAGTAATCCTTATTCAGCATGCCGCTCTCAATCAGGGAGCGGATGGACTCATGGGCCAGATAGGGATTGATGGCGCAGGCTCCGTAGCCCAAAAGGGTGGCAAAGTGGTGCACCTCCCTGGGCTCCCCGCTCTCCAGTATCAGGGCCACGCTGGTCCGCTTTTTGGTCCGCACCAGGTACTGCTGGAGGGCGGAAACCGCCAGCAGGGAGGGGATGGGCACGTGGTTCTCGTCAATATCCCGATCCGAGAGGATGATAATATTGGCCCCATCCTTGTGGGCCCGGTCCACCTCCAAAAACAGCCGGTCGATGGCCTTCTCCAGGGAGGTGTTCTTATAGTAGGTGATGGGAATGACCTCCACCTTAAAGCCCGGCTTTTTCATAGCCCGAATCTTTAACAGGTCCGTCTCCGTGAGGATGGGATTTTTTACCTTGAGGATCTTGCAGTTCTCCGGAACCTCCTTCAGGATATTTCCCTCCTCCCCCACATAGACCGTGGTGGAGGTCACAATCTCCTCCCGGATGGCGTCGATGGGGGGATTGGTCACCTGGGCGAACATCTGCTTAAAATAGTTGAACAGGGGCTGGTGCTTCTTTGAGAGCACAGCCAGAGGGGAGTCCACGCCCATGGCGGACACGGCCTCTGCCCCGTTTAACGCCATGGGAAGGATCATGGTCCTGTACTGCTCGTAGGTATAGCCGTAGGTGCGCTCCAGACGAAGCCTCTCCTCCTTTGTCATGGCCGGAAGTCCCTCATTGGGCACGTGCAGGTCCTCCAGATCAATGAGGTTTAAGTCAAGCCATTCCCCGAAGGGCTGCCTGGACGCGTACCGGCTCTTTAACTCCTCGTCGCTCACCAGCCGTCCCGCCTTGGTGTCCACCAGCAGCATTTTTCCAGGGCGCAGCCGGTCCTTTTTTATCACATGGGTCTGATCAATGGCTATGGCTCCCACCTCGGAGGCCAGTATCATGTATCCGCTGTCCGTGATGTAGTACCGGGAGGGCCGCAGGCCGTTTCTGTCCAGCACCGCCCCCACCACGTCCCCGTCTGTAAAGAGGATGGAGGCCGGCCCGTCCCAGGGCTCCATCATCGTGGCGTAATACTGGTAGAAATCCTTGATCTCCCCGTCCATGTACCGGTCGTTCTCCCAGGGCGCCGGGA
This sequence comes from uncultured Enterocloster sp., assembly GCA_944382045.1. Classification (GTDB taxonomy): domain Bacteria; phylum Bacillota; class Clostridia; order Lachnospirales; family Lachnospiraceae; genus Enterocloster. Next base: position 1,966 of record CALWMT010000054.1, read on the forward strand.
TGGTCACCATGACCGCCAGGGGAAGCTCCATTCCGCTCATCACCATAAACTCCAGGGCATTGTCCAGCATGGCGGAGTCCGACCCCTCCCCGCTGATGATGGGCAGGACCTTGTGCATGTCGTATTTAAAATATTCGGACTCCATGTTCTCCTCACGGGCCGCCATCTTGTCCACATTTCCCCGGATGGTGTTGATCTCCCCGTTGTGGACGATGAAGCGGTAAGGATGGGCCCGCATCCAGCTGGGATTGGTGTTGGTGCTGAACCGGGAGTGGACGATGGCGATGGCCGACTCGTAATCCGCATCCTGCAGATCCTGAAAGAACAGCCGCAGCTCCCCCACCAGGAACATTCCCTTGTAGACAATGGTCCGGCTGCTCAGGGAAACCACATAGGTATCCTCGTTGCTCTGCTCGAAAACCCGCCGCGCCACATAAAGCTTCCGGTCAAAGTCCAGCCCCTTCTCCACGCCCTCCGGCTTTGCCACAAAAGCCTGGGCAATGCAGGGCATCACGTCCAGCGCCTTTTTCCCCAGAATCTCCGGGCAGGTGGGAACCTCCCGCCAGCCGAGGAAGTCCATGCCCTCTTTCTTCACAATAATCTCAAACATCTTTTTCGCCCGGCTGCGGACCAACTCATCCTGGGGAAAGAAAAACATGCCGATCCCGTACTCCCGCTCTCCCCCGAGGGTGATGCCGGCTTTTTCCGCTGCCTTCTTAAAAAACTTGTGGGAAATCTGCAGCATAATGCCCACGCCGTCCCCGGTCTTTCCCTCCGCGTCCTTTCCCGCCCGGTGCTCTAGGTTCTCCACAATGTGGAGCGCCTGATCCACCGTCTCGTGGGTCTTGATGCCCTGAATGTTTGCCACCGCGCCGATGCCGCAGTTGTCATGCTCAAAGCGGGGATCATAAAGCCCCTGCTGTTCTGGTCTGGAATCCTTCATACGCGCTCTCTCCTTTGCCTGGATTATGGCCGGACCGCGCACCGCAGCCCGCCGCAAAAATGCAAAAAATAGCTGTGCCTCCGCTCCGTCGCGGAAGAACCTCACAGCTATTTTTTCGTAACAGTTCAGAGGGCTGAACTGTTGTATTTTCCTATGGGCAGTATCATACTACAAATTCTTCTGTTTGTAAACTACTTTTTTCTGGAAATTGTCAGATTATTTGTCAAATCAATAAAATCACATAATTTTTTCAGATATTTTCCTTCTCCGCCGGTACGGCGGGCGCCTTAAGCCCTGCCTCCGCCTCTATCAAATCCCAGATCTCCTCCCGTCCCTGCTTTGTCTCCGCAGAGAAGGGGATAATGCGCCCGTCCTTTCCCATCCCCAGGGCCTCCCGGATGCACTTCACCTGGCCCGGCACCTGGCTGCGCTTCAGCTTATCCAGCTTGGTGGCGATAATCACCGGCTCATAGCCATTGTACACGATCCAGTCGTACATCATCCTGTCGTTGGCCGAGGGCTCGTGGCGGATGTCCACCAGAAGGAACACCCGCTTAAGCATCTTAGACTTTCTCAGGTACCGCTCGATCATCTTTCCCCACTTTTCCTTCACAGACTGGGGCACCTTGGCATAGCCGTAGCCGGGAAGATCTACAAAATAGAGGGCTTGGTTGATATTGTAAAAGTTAATGGTCTGGGTCTTGCCCGGCTGGGAGCTGGTCTTCGCGTAGGACTTCCGGTTCATCAGTCCGTTGATCAGAGAGGACTTTCCCACATTGGACTTGCCCGCAAAGGCGAACTCCGGAAGGACATTCTCCGGCAGGCGGCTGGTAATGCCGCACACGGTCTCCAAATTCACATCTCGAATAATCATCTTAAGCCTCCTCCGGCGCCAGTGCCTCCCGCAGCACATCCTCCATGGACTTCACATACACAATCTCCAGGCCCTTGGTGATCTCCTTGGAGAGCTCCGCCATATCCGGCCGGTTCTTGTCCGGCACCAGCACCTTCTCCATATGAGCCATCTTGGCCGCAAGTATCTTCTCCTTCAGGCCTCCGATGGGCAGCACCCGGCCCCGCAGGGTAATCTCCCCGGTCATGGCCGTCTTGCAGCGCACCTTTTTCCCCACTACCGCGGACAGCATGGCTGTAGCCATGGTGATGCCCGCCGAGGGGCCGTCCTTGGGAACCGCACCCTCTGGGATATGGATATGTAAATCATGCTTTTCAAAGTAATCGTCCGCCACCCCATAATCCGGACAGATGGAGCGCACATAGGTGAGAGCTGTCTGGGCGGACTCCTTCATCACGTCCCCCATCTGGCCGGTCATCAGGAGGTTCCCCTTGCCCGGCATCACATTCACCTCGATCTGCAGGGTATCACCGCCCACGCTGGTCCAGGCCAGGCCGCGGACAATGCCCACCTGATCCTCCTCATTGGCGTTCTCAAAGCTCACCCGCTCCTTGCCCAGGTACTTCTCCAGGTTGCTCTCTGTAATGCGGATGGAGGCCTTTCCCTCCTCCAGATACTGGCGCGCCGCCTTTCTGCACACATCGCCGATGCGCCGCTCCAGATTGCGGACCCCTGCCTCCCGCGTATAATTGTGGATAATCCGCTCCAGGCTCTTGTCAGAAAATACAATCTGCCCGGGTTTCAGTCCGTTCCGCTCCCGCTGCTTCTCCACCAGATAGTCCTTGGCAATGTGGAACTTCTCATTTTCCGTATAGCTGTTCACCTCGATGAGCTCCATGCGGTCCAAAAGGGGGCTGGGAATGGTCTGGGTGGTGTTGGCCGTGGCGATAAACAGCACCTGGGACAGATCAATGGGAACCTCCACGTAGTGATCCCGAAAGCGCACATTCTGCTCCCCGTCCAGCACCTCCAGAAGGGCCGAGGAGGTGTCCCCCTTGTAATCGCTGCTCACCTTGTCGATCTCATCCAAGAGCATCAGGGGATTGCTGACGCCGGCCTGCCGCAGTCCCTCCACCAGGCGGCCGGGCATAGCGCCCACATAGGTCTTCCTGTGGCCCCGGATCTCCGCCTCGTCCCGGACACCGCCCAGGCTGATGCGCACATATTTCTTATTCAGAGCCCTGGCCACAGACCGGGCGATGGAGGTCTTTCCGGTTCCGGGCGGGCCAACCAGACAGATAATGGGGCTGTTTCCCTTTTTCGTCAATGTGCGCACCGCCAAATACTCCAGGATCCGCTCCTTCACCTTCTCAAGGCCATAATGGTCCTGATTTAAAATCTGCTCTGCGTGCTTGATGTCGTTGTTGTCCTTAGACACCTTCTTCCAGGGAAGCTCCAGAAGCGTCTCGATATAGGTGCGGAGCACATTGGCCTCCTGGCTCCCCATGGGCATAGTGCGGAAGCGCTGGATCTCCTTGGTCAGCTTCTCCTTTACCTCCTTGTCCGCCTTTAAGGAGTCCACCTTCTTCTGGTACTCGTCCGCGTCGGAGAGCGTGTTGTCCTCCCCCAGCTCCTGGCGTATCACCTTCATCTGCTCCCGGAGAATGTACTCCTTCTGGTTCTGGTCAATCTCCGCCTTGACCTTCTCCTGAAATTCCTTCTTGATGGCGTAAATCTCCATCTCCATGGTCAGGGTCTTCACCACGATCTCATACCGCTCTGAGAGAGCTCCATGCTCCAAAATAGACTGGCGGATGGTGTAATCCCATGGAAGCTGAATGGCAGACTGGTCAAGAAGCTCTCCCAAGTCCTGAATTCCTATCAGGTTGGGAAGAATTTCCTTCGCCGCCTTTGGATTCACCCGCCCATATTCCTCCAGCTTTTCCTTCACCACCCGCAGCATGGCCTCCCGCACCACGCGGTCAATATTTTCCTTCTCCTGGGCCAAAAATCCAATCTCTCCGATCAGCGCCGGCTCCTCGGAATCCAGGCAGAGAAGCTCCCCTCTCTCCTGGCCCTCCACCAGCACCCGAACCACCTTGCCCGGAAGCTTTACCAGCTGCTTCACAGCGGAGATTGTGCCAACCTGGTAGAGGTCCTCCTGCTTGGGATCCTGTACCTCCGGATGCTTCTGGGAAACAAGGAACACCCGCTGGTCCCCCATCATGGCGCGCTCCACTGCCGCCACAGACTTGGGACGATTTATATCAAAATGCTGTACCATGCCGGGAAGAATGGTGATCCCCCGCAGGGCAAGCACAGGCATTGTAATTACCCGTTCTTCCATTTGCGTATTCCACCTCTCATCTCTCTGTATAAAAGAAGGCCGCTGCCCCCTTCAGCTAAAACACTACATCCGGTTTGCAGCGGCCTAAACATGATCCGTTCACAGCGATTCGATTCGCCCTCAGGCAATCTCCCCGCTCTTGCTGCCTGCCCGCAGCCGATTCCCCAAGGCCTTATGCGCAGGCGCCGGGGGCACATCGCGGTAGACAAGCTCCGGCTTCCCTGTCTTATCCACCACATCCTTAGTGATGGTGCAGATGCCGATGGAATCATCCGAAGGAATCTCATACATCAAATCCATAATGGCAGACTCCATAATGGAGCGCAGGCCGCGGGCTCCGATCCTGCGGTCCACCGCCAGCTGGGCGATCTCCTCAAGAGCCTCCTTCGTGAACTCCAGCTTCACATTGTCCAGCTCAAACAGCTTCTGATACTGCTTGGTCAGGGCATTCTTGGGCTCAGAAAGAATCCGTATCATAGCCTCCTTTGTGAGCTGCTTTAGGGAGACCATCACCGGCACACGGCCGATGAACTCCGGAATCAGACCAAACCTTGTCAAATCCCTTGGCTCAACCTGTGCCAGCAGCTCGTCAATATTCATCTCATTGCGGTCCACTACCTCCGCATTAAAGCCGATGGAACCGGCGCTGATGCGCTGCTCCACAATCTTTTCAAGGCCGTCAAATGCGCCGCCGCAGATAAAGAGAATATTCGTCGTATCGATCTGGATGAGCTCCTGATGCGGGTGCTTTCTGCCGCCCTGGGGCGGAACGCTGGCAGTCGTTCCCTCCAGAATCTTTAACAGAGCCTGCTGTACGCCCTCGCCGGAAACATCCCGGGTTATGGACACATTCTCCGATTTCTTGGTAATCTTGTCGATCTCATCGATATAGATGATCCCATACTCGGCGCGGGCTATGTCGTAATCCGCAGCCTGTATCAGCTTGAGAAGAATATTCTCCACGTCCTCTCCCACATATCCAGCCTCTGTGAGCGCAGTGGCATCCGCAATGGCAAAGGGAACGTTCAGGATCCTCGCCAGGGTCTGGGCCAGATAGGTCTTCCCTGAGCCCGTGGGACCAATCATGAGAATATTGCTCTTTTGAATATCCACATCCATCTGCTGGCGGGAGGTCACCCGCTTGTAGTGATTGTAAACCGCCACAGAGAGGACCTTCTTTGCATCCTCCTGGCCAATCACATACTCATCTAAAAATGCCTTGATCTCCTTCGGCTTGAGGAGATGGATATCATTTGCCGCAGGAGCTTCCTCCTCCTGCTCTTCCAGCTCCTCCTCAAGAATCTCTGAGCAGAGTTCAATACACTCATCGCAGATAAATACATTATTATTGCCTGCGCCGGCAATCATCTTGCGCACCTGGTCCTGGGTCCTCCCGCAGAAGGAGCAGCGAATGGTGTCATCAGGTCTAATTGGCATGGAATCTACCTTCCCTTTCCTGTCACATTAGTGATGGGACAAAATCGCATCGATAAGGCCATACTCCTTGGCCTCTGCAGCTGACATATAATTGTCACGCTCCGTATCCCTCTCGATCTCCTCCAGAGACCGTCCCGTATTGGCTGCCAGGATTTCATTCAGCTTCTTCCTGGTCTTCAAAATGTTCTCCGCCACGATCTTGATCTCCGTAGCCTGGCCTCTTGCGCCGCCGGACGGCTGATGGATCATGATCTCGGAATTGGGCAGCGCAAAGCGCTTGCCCTTGGTGCCGCCTGCCAGCAGAAAGGCACCCATGCTGGCCGCCATGCCGATGCAGATGGTGGAAACATCACACTTAATATAATTCATCGTGTCATAGATGGCGAATCCAGCGGAAACAGAGCCGCCCGGGCTGTTGATATAGAGGTTGATATCCTTGCCCGGATCCTCCGCCTCCAAGAACAGAAGCTGCGCCACCACAATGCTGGCGGAGACATCATTTACCTCCTCGCCCAGGAAGATGATTCTCTCCTTCAAAAGCCGGGAATAAATATCGTAGGAGCGCTCCCCCCGGCTGGTCTGCTCAATGACATAGGGTACTAAACTCATGTATTTCCTCCTCCTCATTCATACTGCGGACAAAACCAGGAAGACCCCGACAGGCTTCATCTGCCAGGATCCTCCTTATCATTTGTATCTTATACCAGCTTAGCCTCCGCAACCAGGAAGTCCACAGCCTCCTGTACGGCGATATCCTCCTTCATCTGGTCCTTATCGCGGTCTGTCATGTACTCCTTTAACTTGTCCGCCTCCATCTTGTAATTGTCAGCAAGCTTCTGGATCTCCTCGTCCAGGCGCTCGTCAGATGTCTGAATGTTCTCAGCCTTCACAACTGCCTCCAGCGTCAGACGGGTCTTAATCCGCTTCTCTGCCTGAGGACGCATCTGCTCGCGGATCTGATCCATCGTCATGCCGGTGTACTTGAGATAGAGATCCATGGACAGGCCCTGGCTCTCCATATTTCTTGCCATCTCCTGAACCATATTGTCAATCTGTCCATCCAGCATCCGGTCCGGGATCTCCATGGAGGCGTTCTCCACCACCTTGTCAACCACCCGGTTCTCATTCTCAGAGGCCGCAGCCTTCTGCTTTCTCTCAGAAAGCTTTGCCCGAATATCGGTCTTGTATTCGTCCAGAGTCTCAAATTCAGAAACCTCGGAGGCAAACTCGTCGTCCAGCTCCGGAAGCTCCTTTACCTTGATCTCCTTCACAGTTACCTTAAAGGTGGCAGGCTTGCCAGCCAGCTCCTTTGCATGATACTCCGTCGGGAAGGTCACATTGACCTCGCACTCCTCGCCGATGTTCTTTCCGATGAGCTGCTCCTCAAAGGTATCGATAAATGCATGGGAGCCGATGGTCAGCTGGAAGTCCTCCGCAGTGCCGCCGTCAAAGGTCTTGCCGTCCACATAGCCCTCAAAATCGATCACGGTCTGGTCCCCGTCAGCCACCGGGCGGTCCTCAACCGTCACCAGGCGCGCATTCTGATCCTGCACACGCTTGAGCTCTGCCTCTACATCCGCATCGGTCACCTCAGCGTCTGCCTTCTGCACCTCGATGCCCTTGTACTCGCCCAGAGTAACCTCCGGCTTTACCGCTACCAGAGCAGAATAGATAAAGGGCTGATCCTTGCCGATCTGCTCCACCGTCACCTCGGGACGGGAAACAATATCCAGGCCGCTCTCGTTCATAGCATCCATGCAGGTTGCGTTGATGGCCTCATCCGCAGCATCCTCATAGAAAACGCCCTCGCCGTACATCTTCTCGATCATGGACATGGGAGCCTTGCCTCTGCGGAAGCCAGGAATATTGAATCTGTTTTTATTTTTATTGAACGCCTTCTGCATCGCGTCCTTAAACTGCTCCGCGCTGACCTCGATGGTCAGCTTCGCCATATTTTTCTCCAGTTTCTCCACTTGTACACTCATTGTAATGGGTTCCTCCTTCATATCTATATGTGGTTCGCCCATATCCATGAGGGCGCTACACTTCAATCTAGCATTATATCACGGTAATTCTAAAAATACCAGCCCTTTTTGCATAAAAGGCAAAAGATCTGCCGCTGCACTGCCGGCAGACTATCGATCATACTGAATGGCTTCCCGGATGCGCTCTGCCTGCTGCGGCCCCTGAAGAAGGCGTATCATCTCCATCCCCAGATCCATGGCATAGCCAAGTCCCCTGCAGGTCGTGATGTTGCCGTCTGTAATCACACCCTGGCTTGTATAGGAAGCGCCCTCCAGCATATCCTCAAATCCGGGATAGCAGGTCGCTGTCCTCCCCTTCAAAAGCCCCATAGAGCCCAGAATACTGGGCGCCGCACAGATAGCCGCAATCCGCCGTCCCTGTCTTGCCGCCTTTTCCATTGCCCCGAGAAGTCCCCGGTGAGCCTGAAGATTCTTAGTTCCCGGCATGCCTCCCGGAAGAAACAGAATATCTGCCTGATCCGGATCTGCCTCCTCAAACAGCACATCCGCCATCAGGCGAATTCCATGGGAGCCCGTAATCTCCTGCTTTCCGCTCACGGAAACCAATACCGTCTCAATACCGGAACGGCGCAGAACATCCACCACTGCCAGACATTCCACCTCTTCCAGCCCGTCTGCAAGAAACGCATACACCTTTGCCATGATTCCAATCCCTCACTTTAAAACAGCACGATTGGCAGCAGTCCCGCCTGCCGCCGCCTTTAAACGCAAACAGTATTATTTTATCATTTATCCCTTTTTCTGAAAAGAGATAAATGATATGATAGTGGGGGTAAAAAAAATAAAATCTTGGTAAAAATCCACGAATGCAGGAGGAAACTGTCTATGGAAATCGAACGCAAATATCTCATCACCGCACCACCGCAGGAATGCTTCTCCTGCCCCTGCCGCAGCATCGAGCAGGCCTACCTCTGTGACGATCCCGTCGTCCGCATCCGCCGGGATGGGGAGCGCTATTACCTCACCTACAAGGGAAGAGGACTTTTAGCCCGGGAGGAGGCCAACCTTCCCCTGAACGAGGCCTCCTACCGCCATCTCCTCTCCAAGGCGGACGGCATCGTCCTCACAAAAAAGCGCTACTGCATTCCCCTGGAGGGCACAAGCCTGACCATTGAGCTGGACGTGTTCGAGGGAGCATATGAGGGGCTCATGCTGGCCGAGGTAGAATTTCCCACAGAGGAGGAGGCTCTGGCCTTCACACCGCCCGCCTGGTTTGGACGGGACGTGACCTTCACCGGTGAATACCAGAACAGCCGGCTGGCCCTAAGGCCCAGCCGCTGAGCGGCCGCAGCAAAGGAGGGCCCTCCCCCGCGGAAAGGCCCTCCCTGTATTTTTGTCCTGCCGGCATCCTCTGTGCCGTCTGGACTGAATTATTTACTTCTTCTGCACGTACTTTAAGCAGTCGAGGGTTACAGCTACCAGGATAATGATAC